>NZ_JBEXPH010000022.1:0-71400 GCF_040611955.1 Streptomyces sp. NPDC006510
TCGTCACCAAGCTGGACGACGCGCTGCCCAAGCAGGGCCTCACCGAGCTGATGGAGCAGGCCAATCGGCCCGCCGAGTGGGAGGGCGCCTGCGGAACGGCCGGTATCTACGGCTCCGATCTGGCGGTCAACCACCGCGTCTGCTGGAAGAGCGACGACGCCATCTCCTCGGAGTGGGTGCCGCAGGCCATCACCGGTGTCTCGGACGCGCAGGAGGACGAGGACTGGGGCACGTCCAATGCCGAGCCGATCGCCGTGGCCGGTTACGACGCGGAGAACCCGGGCCGCAGCGACTACGCCTCGGGCAAGGACAACTGCCGCCTGAGCCCGGCGTCGGACGCCTGCAACGAAAAAGGCATCCGGGTCAGCTTCTTCAACCAGGCCACCAAGATGTACCGCCATGTGCTGCTGGTCTGGCCGTACATGAACTCCAAGGACCACATCTCCTTCGACGCGCTGCACGCGCGCGAGGGCAAGTGTCTCACCGAGGTGACATCCTCCTGCGCCGCGCAGAACGGCATCCACGCCGGTGGAATGGTCTGGTACGGCAACTACCTGTACGTCGCCGACACCGCCAACGGCATGCGGGTCTTCGACCTGCGCAAGATCATGGACCTCAACCCGGACAACAACGCCGATGTCGACGACCCGACGCCGGACGGTCTGGTCAGCAATGTCGTGGACAAGAGGCGGATCGGCCGGCAGAACAACGTCTGGTACGGCTACGGCTATCGCTATGTCATGCCGCAGGTCGCCACGCTGAAGTTCACCGCGGCGAAGAACGGCGGGACCACCAGCGGGAACCAGTGCTACGCCACCGGCCGCCCGAAGGCCTCGTACATCTCGCTGGACCGCACCGACACCGACCACATGGTTCTCGGTGAGTACTGCAACACCAACAACGGCGGCACGAGCCCCGGCCGCGTCGGCACGTATCCGATGACCGCGCTGACCGCCGCGGTCGAGGGCGCGAGCGGTACGGCGGCCGACGCCGACCTGGCCTACGGCCTGCCGACCGGTGCCACCTTCAACGGCGAGGCCCTGTGGCACAAGATCCAGGGCGTCACGCGGTACGAGGGCAAGTGGTACTTCCACCGCAGCAACGGCTACGACAACGGCCGGCTGCTCCAGGCCACGCCCGGCACGGTCGACGGAACGTCCCAGCTCGTCGGCAACACGAAGACGCTGGAGTCGTCGTTCGGGCCCGAGGACCTCTACCTCGCGCACGGGCGCGGTGACGGTTTCGCGCCGCAGCTGTGGTCGCTGAGCGAGCACGCGCCGAGCAAGTGCGGGGCGTGCAAGCGCGAGGTGTACAGCTACAACATGTCCGAAGTGATCAGCGACTTCGGCTGATCCGCCGGGCAGGCCCTACAGTCGGATACATGGTTTCCGGTGAGGCGCCGCAGGCGGAGGGCAGCGTTCGGGTCGACGTCTGGATCTGGTCGGTCCGGCTGACGAAGACCCGTTCGCAGGCCGCTGCCGCCTGCCGCGCGGGTCATGTGAAGGTCGCCGGCGAGCGCGCCAAGCCCGCCCAGGCGTTGCGCGTCGGCGACGAGGTACGGCTCCGGCACGCCGGCCGCGACCGGATCGTGGTCGTGTCGAAGATCGTCAAGAAGCGGGTCGGCCCTCCGGTGGCGGCGGAGTGCTTCGTCGACAACAGCCCGCCCCCGCCGCCGCGTGAGGCGGCGATCCAGGTTCCGGTACGGGACCGGGGCGCGGGTCGGCCGACGAAGCGGGACCGGCGCGAGATGGAGCGGCTGCGGGGGCCCAACCCCACGGGCTGACGATCCCACGGGGTGACGGCCCCACGGGCTGACCGCCCCGCACCACGGCTGCCCCCGCTACGGCTGGGGCGACGCGATCGCCCGTGCCGCCGCCACCTCCTGGCGCAGCGGAGCCAGTACGCCCTCCTCGTCGCCCGGAAGCTCGGTGCGCACCTCCACCAGCACCTCGCTCGCCCGTATACCGTCGGCCAGCTCCCGCAGCTGCCGCTGGACCTCCGCGACCTCGGCCGGCGGCGGCTCCGGTGCTCCGTGGTTGACCCGGACCCGGGCCGCCGTCGTCGCGTCCACGATGCGTTCGACCGCGACGACCAGCGGCCACCACGCCGCGGCCCGGGTACCGACCGGGGGCGGCTCCGTCAGGGCGCGCTGGAATTCGGAACGTACGACCGACAGGTCACGGTAGATCCGGCGCCGGGCCCGCACTCGTTCCGCCCGGTCGCCGGAGCGGCCCGGCTCGAACGCGTACGCCACATAGTCGGCGACGTCCGCCACCGCGTCCGCGAGCCGGTGGCCGATCCGTACGTGCCAGCTCTCCGGCCACAGCAGATAGCCCGCCACCAGCACGATGGCGCAGCCGATCAGGCTGTCCAGGAAGCGCGGCCAGACCAGTTGGAAGCCCTGGTGGTTCAGCAGGTCGGACAGGAGCAGGATGACCGGGGTGATGGCCGCGGTCTGGAAGGCGTAGCCCTTCGCGGTGAGCGCCGGGATCAATGCGGCGAGCACCACCATCACCGGCACGTCCCACCAGCCGATCGGCACCGCGGCGAGCACCGGTGCGGCGATCACGAGACCGGCCGCCGTGCCCACCGAGCGCAGCACGGCCCGCGAGAACACCGAGCCGAAGTCCGGCTTGAGGACGAATGTGACGGTCAGCGCGACCCAGTAGGAGCGCGGCACCGGGACCAGCGAGGTCAGTGCCTGGGCCAGACCGATGCAGAGGGCCAGGCGCAGCCCGTACCGCCACGAGGCCCCGGAGAGCAGTACGTCGCGGGTGGCCCGCCGGATCCGTACCCCGAGCACGGCGGGGCGGCCGAGCCGGTCGTCGACGTTGTACGGGTCGGGGTCGGCCTTGTGCACCACGACCGCCGCGTGCCGCAGGGCGCTGTCCACCGCCCGGGTGGCGGGTGAGTCCGGTGCGGGCAGGGTGAGTTCGGGGTGCCCGGTGCGGCTCTCCTCGACGGCGGCGGCCAGTTCGCGTACCGCGGCCGGGATCTCGTCCGGGAGCGGGCACCTGCGCACATGGACGGCGGGGGCCGCCTCGACGAGCGGGATGACGACGTTGAGCTGGGCGAGCAGCCGTACCATCGCGTTGCTGCGGCCGTGGTAGCGCGCCCGGCGGGCCAGGACCAGGTCGTAGGACGTGTTGAGGGACTGGGTGACGGCCTGGCGCTGCTCCTCGTACGCGTCGGTGCCCGCGGCGGCGAGCAGGTCGGCGACCGAGAGATAGGTGCCCGCGACCGCCACCCGCTCCGGGAGCTTCCGCCGGAACGGCCAGGCCAGCAGGGTCAGGGTGAGCACGAACAGGCCGCCGACCGTGAGCAGCAGCGGCGCCACCCACCAGGGCTGCGGCATCGGGAGCCCGGCGCCGACCACCGCGTCGAGCAGGAGCAGCAGCCCGGACACGGAGGCGACGGCGCCGATCGTCGACATCATCCCGGAGACCAGGCCGACCAGGGTCAGCGCGGCGACGGCCCCCCAGCCGGTTCCGTACACGAGCGTGCCGAGCATGATGCCGAGCGCGCCGAAGAGCTGCGGTACGGCGATGTTGAGTATGCGCATCCGGTACGCGTCGGCGGTGTCGCCGATGACCCCGGAGAGCGCGCCCATGGAGACGAGCGCGCCGTACGCCGGCCGGTCCAGCGCGAAGCCGACGGCGAGCGGTGCGGCCAGGGATATGGAGGCGCGGACGACCGCCGCCCGGGCGATGGGCGTGGACGGCTGCGGACGCAGTCCGCTCAGCAGCCAGGGGGGTGGTGTCGCGCGCCGCCTTCCGGGTGCGGCCTCCGTGTCGGTCAACGCGTCCCCCTGGGTCGTGCGTTCAGCTCCGGTAGCCCTCGACCTCTTCGGCGGGCCGGACCTTCGCCGTGGACGGATCCTTGCCGAACTCGCTCAGCGCCCGGCGCCGGCGCAACAGATCCCAGCACTGATCGAGCCGTACCTCAACGGTACGCAGCCGTGATTTCTCGTCCTCGCTGAGGCCCATCTCGCGGGTGGAGCGGTCGCGCAGGCTCCGTTCCTCGGAGATGAGTCCGCCGATGTCGTCGATGATGTCGCGTTCCCGGTCGTCCATGACGTCTCCGTAAGTTGTCAGGCGGCCCGGGAGGGGCAGCGGAGGGCGGGCAGGGGCTCAGAGCACGATGACGGTCTTGCCGCGTGCGCCGCCCGTCCGGTTCCGGTCGAGGGCCTGCGGGGCTTTCTCCAGCGGGAGTTCGATGTCGACGGGCACCCGCAGCACGCCTTCGGCGGCGCCCGCGGCCAGCACGTCGAGCAGCACCGGGGTGGGTTCGAGCCGGAAGTCGATGCCGGTCACGCCCGGGGGCAGGGCGGCCCCGGCGGCGACGCCCCGGGTGGTGAGGGCGATGCCGCCGCCGCGCACCAGCGCGGCACGGTCGGCGAAGGAGTCCGGGGTGGTGGAGACCAGGTCGACGAGTGCGTCGACGCCGTCCGGGCAGCTCTCCCGTACCGCCGCTTCGAGGGGGCGGTCGGTGATGTCGATCGTGACGGCGGCACCCAGTTCCGTCATCCGCCGGTGCTCGTCGCCGCGCACGGCGGCGATCACGCGTACGTCGCGGGCCGAGGCGAGCTGGGTGAGATAGCTGCCGACGCCGCCCGCCGCACCGATGACCAGCAGGCTCTCGTGGCCGCGGAACACCGCGATCTCCAGGATCTGGGCGGCCGTCATCCCGGCGGAGGGAAGCGCGGCCGCGGCCCGGAGCGGGAGGCCGGGCGGGACGACGGCGATGGCGGAGTCCTGCGGTACGGACACGTAGTCGCAGTACGTACCGCTGTCGGCCGCGTTCGGCCGGGCGACCCGGCCGAAGACCTGGTCGCCGACCCGGAAACGGTTCTCGCCGCTGCCGATCATGTCGACCCGGCCCGCGAAGTCCACCCCGATGACCAGCGGGAACACACGCGGGGCCGGTCCGTCGTCCGGGGAGCCCTGCGCGACCTGCCAGTCGGACGGGTTGAGCGCGGCGTACTCGATCCTCACCCGTACCTCTCCGGCTTCCGGTTCGGGCTTGGGTATCTCCACCAGCGCGGGGTCGGCCCGGAATGCGCCGACGGCTATGGCTCGCATGCGGAAGACCTCTCAGTCGCCCCCGATCCGGCAGTCATGAGAACCACTCTTCCCCGGCCAGCCCGCCGCCGCACGTCGAGCGAGAAGGGCCCCGTACGGCGGGTGCGAAAGGCCCCGCGGAGCCCGTGCGCCGGGTCATCCGGTACCCGGACCGGGCCGTCCCCGGGTCGCCCGCAGCCGTACGAGCACCGCGCACACCGCCATTACCAGCCCCGCGGCGAACACGATCCACGCCGTAGTGCGCAGCGAGCCCGTCAGCGCGTCGTACACCGCCGCCGCCCCCGCCGTCTCGCCGTCCGGCACCTCGGACAGCACCCGGTTCCGGGCGAACGCGACCACCGCGCGCAGCAGCAGCGCCCCGAGCGCGAAGCCGAGCCCGGCCACGGCGACGGCGGACAGCGCGGCGGGCGTGGAGCGCCGGTGCCCCGGGCCGCCGCCGCGCAACCAGGCCACGACCACGCCGAGGACGGCGACCACGAGCGTGCCCACGGCCGGCCAGACGCTGCCGGTCTGCAGCAGACGGAAGGTCTGGCGCAACTGGTCGGCGCGGTCGGCGGAGATGAGCGTGATGTCGGTGTGCTGGACCGGAATCCGGTCGGCGAACGGCACCCCGTTCTCCTCCAGATTCTGTTTGACCCGCTCGGTCACGGGTGCCAGATCGATGGTCACGGCCTCGCCGGTGTCGCCGTTCAGGGCGGCGGTGACGGCCTCGTGGGCGGTGCGGTTGGCGGCGTTCCACGCGTCCTGGAAAGCGTCGGTGGTGGTGAAGGACAGCACCGCCTGGCGCAGGAAGTCCCGCACGGTGTCCTGGAGCGGACCGGCGTCGATCTGCTTCATCGCCCCGTCGGTGATGAGGTCGGTGACGGTGCTCTGCACATCGGGGTCGGAGGCGAGCGGGGCCACCGCGTCGACGTAACGGTCCGTGTTCTCGATCTCCAGATCGACCCAGGCGGACAGCGCGCCGACCGGGACGAGGACGGCGAGCAGCACCAGCAGTACCGCCGAGAGAGCCGCCGAGAGATAGGTCCGCACATCCCCAGGGAATCCCGCGGACGCGCGGCGCGCCCCGGGCCGTACGCCATCCGAGTTGCCGGGCGGTGCGGCCGGGTGTGCCCTGGAAGGAAAAGGAGCCATGGAAGGAGAACTCCGCCATGTCCACACACGCAGCAATGCCGGCTCGCGGACGGTCCGGGCCGAGGGCACACGCACGCGGGCACAGCGCGCTCTCCTGGGCGATCCCCGTCACGCTGGGCGCGGCGTACGGCCTCTACGCCTCGTTCATCCTCCGCAACCACGGCGCGAGCGGCGGCCGGCAGTTCTGGTACGGCCTGATCACCGCGGTGGTGCTCGCCGTCCTGTGCTTCGCGCTGGGCCGGATCCAGCACACCATGCTGCCCCTGGTGCGGGCCACGGCCTACGGCGCGCTGACCGCGGCGGCGATCGGCCTGCTGGTCGGGCTGACCGATTCGAGCGTGCTGCGGTCCTCGGCGCTGGGACTGTCGGTCGGACTGGGCATGTTCATCGTCACGTTCTACATCTTCTACACGCACGAGAAGACGTGAGCTCCCCGGCGCATCCTTGACCTTCCCCGTGGGGGAAGCCCCAGCATCGTCGATGCCGGAGCTTCCCCTTCGGCGCGAGAAGGTACGGGGCAGGGGCACGGGGCCAGGAGGAGGTACGGGGTGGAGCGCGAGGAGAGCGGCCCGCTGGTGACGATCGGTGCGTTCGCCCGGCTGTGCCGGCTGTCCGCCAAGGTGCTGCGCCGCTACGACGAGCTGGGGCTGCTCCCGCCCGCCCTGGTCGATCCGGTGAACGGCTACCGGTACTACGCCGAGGAGCAGGTGGAGACGGCCAGACTGGTGGCCTGGCTGCGCCGGATCGGCATGCCGCTGAACCGGATCAAGGAGGTGGCCGCCCTTGAGGACGCCGGTGCGGCCGCCGCGTCGATCAGGGGGTACTGGGCGCAGGTGGAGGCCGAGACGGCGGCCCGGCGGGACCTGGCGGCCTTCCTGGTCGACCATCTGTCGGCGCAGGAGGCGGTGGCGCCGGTGGGGACGCTCGGCATCCGGTACGCGGCGGGGTCCGACGCCGGTGCGGTTCGGGAACACAACCAGGACGCGGCGTTCGCGGGAGCCCGGCTGCTGGCCGTCGCCGACGGGTTCGGGGCGGGCGGCGCCGGGGCGAGCGCGGCGGCGATCGATGCGCTGAAGCCGGTGGCGCGGGAGGTGTCGCGGGGCGCGGCGGGTGCGGCGGGGCTCCTGAACGCGTTGGAGGACGCGGCGGAACAGGCCGCGCGTGCGGTACGGGACGCGGTCGCCGGGGGCGGTGCGCCGGACGCGTCGGGGACGACCCTGACCGCGATGGTGTGGAACGGCGCGCGGCTGGGGCTGGTGCACATCGGGGACTCGCGGGCGTATCTGCTGCGCCGCGGCGAACTGTTCCGGATCACCCACGACCACAGCGTCGTCCAGTCGATGATCGACGACGGCTCGCTGACCGAGGACGAGGCGTCCTCGCACCCGCAGCGCGCGCTGCTGCTCAGAGCCCTGGTGGGCGGGGACGGGGGCGGGGCCGGCGACGGTGACGGCGCGGAAGTGTCGAAACCCGATGTGCGCCTCCAGGAGGCCCGCCCCGGCGACCGCTATCTGCTCTGCTCGGACGGTCTGACCACGGTCGTCGGCGGCGAGGAACTGGCCCGTGCGCTGGCAGCGGCGGACGGTCCCGGCACGGCCGTACGGGACCTGCTCGCCCTGGCCGGTGCGGCGGGCTGCCCGGACAACGTGTCCTGCGTGGTCGCGGACGTCGTGTCCCTGTGACGCGAGGGCGGGCCCGCACGCGTTCGTGCGGGCCCGCCCCGTCCGTCACTGGTCGCGTACGACCGTCACCGGGCACGGCGCGTGCTGGGTGACATGGAGGCTGACCGAGCCGAGCAGGGTCGCCTTGAGCCCGCTGTAGCCGCGCGCCCCCACGACGAGCAGGTTCGCGCCCTTGGCACGGTCCAGCAGGGACTGGGCCGGGTTGCCGATCACCACGATCTTGCTGACCGCCGCCGCACCCTCGGCGCCCAGGGCCTCCTCCAGCGTCTCGTTGAGGGCCACGGTCGCCAGGGCCTGCGGGTCGAAGTCCTCCGGCATGCCGGGCATCATCGACGCCCAGCTCGTCGCGGGGTACTCCCAGCTGTTGACGGCCTCCACCGTGTCACCGGTCAGCTCCGCCTGGCGTACGGCCCAGTGCAGTGCCTTGACCGACGACTCGGAGCCGTCCACGCCCACCACGATCCTGCCCATCACTGCCTCCAGCTCGGTTCGGCTCAGTGCGCGGATGCGCCGTACGTGCAGGAGACCCCGCACGGCGTACAGGAAATCCCGCACGGCGTAGAGGAAATCCCGCACGGCGCATCTTTCGCCCCAACTCTAATCAAACCGGGCGGGGCTTCGGGCGGCGGGTCCTCAGTCCAGGCGGAGGTCGGCGAGCTGCTGCTCGAACGGCACCACCTCGTCGTCCAGCCCGAGCGTCCTCGGCGCCCCGGAGGCCGCCCGGCCGCCCGTGATCATGGCCGCGAGTTCGCCGCCCGCCCGCCGGATGCGGGACGGCAGGCCGTCGGTGTACTCGTCGCCGGACGAGCCCCAGTCCTCCGACGCCGCGTACACGGAGGTCGGTACGACGGTGGCCCGGAGATAGGCGAAGAGCGGACGCATGGCGTGTTCCAGGACCAGCGAGTGGCGGGCGGTGCCGCCGGTCGCCGCGATGACGACGGGCTTGCCGGTCAGCGCCGTGTTGTCGATCAGGTCGAAGAACGACTTGAACAGTCCGCTGTACGAAGCGGTGAACACGGGCGAGACGGCGATCAGCCCGTCCGCCTCCGCCACCTCCTTGATCGCCCCGTCCAGGGCGGCCGGCGGGAACCCGGTGACCAGGTGGTTGGCGATGTCGACGGCCAGGTCACGCAGTTCGATCACGTGCACCTCGACCGTGCGGTCCTGCTCGGCCAGCAGGCGCTCGCGGGCGGCACCGGCCAGCCGCTCGGCCAGCAGCCGGGTCGAGGACGGGCTGCTCAGCCCGGCCGATACGGCGACGATCCTCAGCGGTTCGGTGGCGAACACGGTGGTCAGACCTCCTTCGTGGCGGTGCGGGCGGCGACGGCCGGGTGGACGGGGGCGGAGTCCGGGACCCCGGCCGGACGCAGGGCGGCGAACTCCTTGCGCAGCACCGGGACGACCTCCTCGCCGAGGATGTCGAGCTGCTCCAGGACCGTCTTCAGCGGCAGTCCGGCGTGGTCCATCAGGAACAGCTGGCGCTGGTAGTCACCGACGGCGTCCCGGAAGGACAGGGTCCGCTCGATGACCTCCTGCGGGGAGCCGACGGTCAGCGGGGTCTGCCGGGTGAAGTCCTCCATCGAGGGCCCGTGCCCGTAGACCGGCGCGTTGTCGAAGTACGGCCGGAACTCCCGTACCGCGTCCTGCGAGTTCTTCCGCATGAACACCTGGCCGCCGAGGCCGACGATGGCCTGCTCCGCGGTGCCGTGGCCGTAGTGCGCGTACCGCTGCCGGTACAGGTTCACCATCTTCTTGGTGTGCTCGATGGGCCAGAAGATGTTGTTGTGGAAGAAGCCGTCGCCGTAGTACGCGGCCTGCTCGGCGATCTCCGGCGAGCGGATCGAGCCGTGCCAGACGAACGGCGGGACGCCGTCCAGCGGGCGCGGGGTCGCGGTGAAGGACTGCAGCGGCGTACGGAACTTGCCCTCCCAGTCCACGACGTCCTCGCGCCACAGCTTGTGCAGCAGGGCGTAGTTCTCGATGGCGAGCGGGATGCCCTCACGGATGTCCTTGCCGAACCAGGGGTAGACCGGACCGGTGTTGCCCCGGCCCATCATCAGGTCGACGCGGCCGTCCGCGAGGTGCTGGAGCGTGGCGTAGTCCTCGGCGATCTTCACCGGGTCGTTGGTGGTGATCAGCGTTGTGGACGTGGACAGGATCAGGTTCTCGGTGCGGGCGGCGATGTAGCCGAGCGTGGTCGTCGGCGAGGACGGGACGAACGGCGGGTTGTGGTGCTCGCCGGTCGCGAAGACGTCCAGGCCGACCTCCTCCGCCTTCTGCGCGATGGCGAGCGTGGCCTTGATCCGCTCGTTCTCGCTCGGCGTCCTGCCGGTCGTCGGGTCGGTGGTGACGTCCCCGACGGTGAAGATCCCGAACTGCATGGCGCCCGCCTCCAGAAAGCTAGGGTTGTTGAACGTTGAACTATGTGAACACACCCTACAACGGGGCGCCCCCCTGACCTATTCCGCGCTCCCCGAGGGAGTGCCGGACCGGTGCGTACCCTGGACGGGACGCGCGGACCAGACACGGACCGCGCCCTGACGGAGGCGGGACCGTGAGCGGGAGCGGCGGTGAGAGCGAGCGCTGGAAGGAGCGCGGCGTGGCCCTGCGCGTCTTCGTCTACGTATTCGCCACGCATCTCTTCGCGGGCTTCATCTGGATCCTGTTCTACGTCGGCGAGCACGCCAAGAAGTGAAGTGAGCGGGGTCGGGGCGGGGGACATGGACGGCACCACAAGCGCGCGCCTGGACGCGGCGCTCACGGCGGACGACATCTGGATCGCCCTGTTCGCCCTGGCCGAGGATGCCCCGGCCGGCCTGCCAGCCGTGATCGGCGCCCGCTACGGCCGGGCGGCGCAGGACGAGCGGCGCCACCTCACCTGGCTGCTCGGGGCCCTCGGCGAACCGGCCGTCCCGGTGTTCCTGCGCCTGCTGGCCGAGAGCGAAGGCGACGGCGCGAAGGAGCTGCTGGGCACGGCGGTGCAGCGGAGACTGCGCCTTCCGGCGGCCGAGCTGCACCGGCTCGCCGAGGAGCTCGGCGCGGTGGAACCGCTGGTGGACGCGATGGGCTGTCCGAGGACGCGGCTTCGCGCCGTTCCTCGGCGGGCTGCTGGACCACGAGGGCCTGCGCGGGCTGATGGAGGAGACAGGTACACACGGAGTCACGGAGCGGCAGGTCACCGCACTGCACGAGGTGGCAATGATGGGCCGGGTGCGGCGCAGCCGCTACGAGAAGGCCGAAGCGATCAATACGCAGCAGGCCACGCGGGATCTGCAGGCACTCACCAAGGCGCAGCTGCTGACGGCCGTGGGCCGGACGAAGGGCCGCCACTACGTCGCCGGGCCGCGGTTTCCGGAGCGGGTGCTGGCCACCGCGCGTCGACATCACACCATCAGCAACCCGTATGCCACGTGATCTCGCGGTGCCGCAGCCTCTGTTCCCGGTGCGCCGGATCGCTAATTGTCGTGCTTGCGGCGGACCATCTCGGCGATCCAGACGGGCGCGAACGGAGACGTGCAGCCCGGGGGAGTCGGGTAGTCCTTGAGCACCTCCAGGCGCTCACCGATCTCGATCGCACGGGCGCGGTACTCGGCGTGCTCGATGCCGATCTGAGCCAGGCAGTGGTTCATCGCCCACCGCAGGCGATCCGGGGCGTCCTTCATCTCCGCCTCGATGGCGTCGAGCAGTCCCGCGAGGTCGAGCCCCTCGGGCTTCTTCGCCACGCGTTCGGCGGTCAGCTCCCAGCCCGCACTCGCGACCACCGGATCCGGATCGGTGGACCAGGCCAGGCGCAGTTCTTCGCAGTGCGGGCTCTTCTTCACCACGTAGTTCACGAGCCAGCCGTGCACCTTGGGCGCGCGCGCCTCGCGCACCATGGCGTCCAGCTCGGCACGCCCGAACGCCTTCGGGCGGCAGATCAGGACCGCCAGCAGCCGCGCAGCGGTGTCACCCGTCTCCCAGAGCTCGCCCGCGAGTTCCTGCTGCGTCTTCAGCCGCTTCGCGAGTGCGCGCAGTTTGCCGAGGTTCACACCGTGATCGTCACCGTGCTTCTCGTTCACGGCGCGTGCCTTCGGGTCGTCGAGCTCGGCCAGCTCGGCCATCACCGCCGCCACCGTCGTCCCGGCCATCTCGGCCCCCTGTCCCTCGCGTGCGGGACTTCAGCGTACGACGGGGGTAGGCCAACGAGACCGGGACGGGACGCCCCGAGGACCTCGCCATCGGCGCACCGGCTGTGAAAAAAATCGCTGTCCGGTCGCCGGATCACGGTGTTGGACAGTCAGCGTGGCAGCCCTCGATCAGACCACGAATCGCGCAGCTCAAGGTGCACGGCCGAATGCCGCGTGGTGGCCACATGCCTTCCCTGGCGCGGGCGCCAGATGACAGGGCCAATCAGTCGGGCTACGACTGCCCAGGCGCTGGTCGTCAGGCGCCGGGGGAGAAGGTGTCTGCCTTCACTGCGGTCAGGAACGCTGACCAGCTGCCGGCGCGGAAGACGAGAAAGGGTCCGTGATCGTTCTTGCTGTCCCGTACGGGCGTGACGTTCCGGACACCGTCGCACACCTCAAGACACTGTCCGTTGCCGCTGCTGTAGCTGCTCTTTCGCCACGTGAGCTGTGTGGGGTCGTGCTTCACTCTCAACACCTGCTCTCAGTCTCTTGCTTCTGCCACTCTAGCCAGCAGACCAGCACTGTCGTTCGGCCCGAGGGCCACCGCCTGAAGGTGTTCGAACATCGACTTGTAGCGTCGCATTTCCGCTTCGGACTCCAGGAAGAGATCTCCGGCGGGTGTGTCCACGTAGACCAGTTCCGGGTCTGCGGGATCCGGGAAATCCATGTGGACGAAGTTGCCCGTCATGCCCGCGTGAGCGCCTTTCTCGAACGGGATCACCTGGATGGTGACGTTGGGCTCTTCCGTCAGCTGAAGCAGGTGCCTGGCCTGTGTTCGCATCACTTCGCGTCCGCCCACGAGGCGTCGCACCGCGGCTTCGTCCACGATGGCCCAGAGCTGAAGCGGGTCTTTCTTGGTGAGCAATGCCTGCCGCTCCACGCGAGCTTGGACGCGCTGCTCCACCTCCTTCCTGCTGGCGGTCGGCAACACGCCTCTGACCACCGCACGGGCGTAGGACTCCGTCTGGGCAAGTCCTGGGATGAAGAGGGACTCGTAGTTGCGGATGGTGCGGGCTTCGCTCTCGAAGCCGATGTAGGCGGTGTACTCCTCGGGCAACTCCGAGTGGTACGGACGTAGCCAGCCCTGGTCGTTGGAACCGTTCTGGACCGCCAGGAGATCGGCACGCTGCGCCTCGTTCGCCGCGTAGAGATCCAGAAGAGCGATCAGAGTCCGCTTCTGCGGCCGGGCGCGTGCCTTCTCGACGCGGTAGAGGGTCGCCTCGTTGATGCCCGTCGTCCTGGCCACGTCTTCGCGTGTCAGGTCTGCTGCGGCTCGGAGTCGGCGTAGCTCGGCGGCCAGACGGCGGAGCCTCACGGTGGGCGGTCGTTGTCGCTTCTCCGGCACGCTGCGTCCCTTCGCTGCCTGGGTGGTACCCGCGAGTGTGGATGGTCACCGCGTGACGCCTCAAATCACCTCGAACGCATGGCGGTAGTACGCAATCCTTGCATTCCCTGTGTGAGTAAGAGCATGCTGAACGCGTAGTCACCCTTTGTGGAGTTTCGATCACAGTCGGGTGCTGCGGCGGCTTGCTGTCTCAGCAAGGACCCCCGCGACCGTGGCACCGGTCCGGGGGCATGGCCAACGCTTACCAAGGAGCGTCAACGTGTTGAACCTTATCGGCCGTTTGCTCGAACCACTCCGGTGTCTCTTAAGCCGACTCCCAGGCAGGGCGCGGCGGGGTGACGGCCTCGTACGCCCATGCTTCCCCGTCCGTCCAAAGCTTCAACTGAACTTCCAGCAAGCCGAGTTCGCCCGCTGGGAGCGTGCCGGGAATCGGTGTCGGCGGGAACGGCGGAGGGTGTGGTGGCTGGATCGGCAGGGGATCGAGGCGGGGCCGAGCCCGGTTCTCGGTGTGGTGGTGGGCCGGTGAGCGGAACGGCGGACCGTGCCGTCGTGCGGCGCTGGAGCCGGCATCCGCGTTGTGTGTCGCTGGCTCGGGCGGAACTGCGTACCGCGCTTGCGGGCTGGGGGTTCCCGGAGCTGGAGGAGGCGGCGGTGCTCGTGCTCTCCGAGCTGCTGACCAATGCCGGTCAGCACGCCCGCGTCACGCCGGGGCGGGAGATCGAGACCCGGTTCCGGCCGATGCGTGGCGGGGTGCGGATCGAGGTGCACGATGCCTCGGACGTACCGCCGGAGGTGCGCGAGCCGGAGCCCGGTGCATGTGGCGGTCGGGGGCTGGTGCTGGTGGAGGCGCTGGCCGACCGGTGGGGGTACGGGGCGCGGTGCGGGCCGGGAAAAGTCGTGTGGGCGGAGCTTGCGGCCGTTAAGCTCGGTCCATGACCTCCGTACCGTGCCGAAACTGGTGGCGCTCCTTCTAGGAGCGGCCGCCTCCCTCTGCACGGAATCAGGGCCGTTCGAAATGGACGGCCCTTTTTCTCTGCCCTCGTACGGGTACGGATGCCGATCCCGGCGGGCCGTCCTCCACGCAACCAGCACCAGCATCGCGAGGAGAGAGAGACCCCATGAGCAGCAGCATCGTCACCGCATCGCCCGAGCAGCGCACCGTCGAGCTGGAGGCGCGGATCCGGCAGGCGCCCGACCGGTTCCGGGTGATGACCGGGGACCGGCCCACCGGGCCGTTGCACCTCGGGCACTACTTCGGCACCCTCCACAACCGCGTCCGGCTGCAGGAGCTCGGGGTGGACGTCTTCGTGATCATCGCCGACTACCAGGTGCTCACCGACCGGGACGTCGCCGACCGGCTCGACGAGTACATGGAGGCGATGCTGCTGGACTATCTGGCCGTCGGGATCGACCCGGCACGCTCGACGGTCTTCAACCACAGCGCCGTGCCCGCGCTCAATCAGTTGCTGCTGCCGTTCCTGAGCCTGGTCTCCGTCGCCGAGCTGAACCGCAACCCCACCGTCAAGGACGAGATCGCGCACTCCCGGCAGTCGGCCGTCAGCGGGCTGATGTTCACGTATCCCGTGCACCAGGCGGCCGACATCCTGTTCTGCAAGGGCAATCTGGTGCCGGTCGGGCAGGACCAGCTGCCGCACCTCGAAGTGACCCGGACCGTCGCCCGGCGCTTCAACGAGCGGTACGGGGCGGTCTTCCCGGAGCCGGACGCGCTGCTCTCCGCCGCGCCGCTGCTGCTCGGTACCGACGGCACCAAGATGAGCAAGAGCCGGGGGAACTCCATCGCGCTCGGTGCCGATGCCGATGAGACCGCCCGGCTGATCAAGGGGGCGAAGACGGATGCCGAGCGGTACATCACGTACGACCCCGAGGGCCGGCCCGGGGTGTCCTCGCTCGTCTTGTTGGCGGCGCTCTGTCTGGACCGGGACCCGCACGCCGTGGCCGAGGAGATCGGTGGGGGTGGGGCGGCTGTCCTCAAGCGGAGGGTGACCGACGCCGTCAACAGCCGGATGGCGCCCATCCGGGCCCGGCGGGCCGAGTACGCGCGGGACATGGGGTACGTGCGGTCGGTGCTCCGGGCCGGGAACGAGCGCGCCAATGAGATCGCCGTGGCGACGCTGGACGAGGTGCGGGGGGTGATGGGGGGCGGGCTTCAGTAGTACATCTGGCCCGTCGAAGGGGTGGGTTCCGGCCAGGCTCCCCGGGCCGCCGTCTCCAGGATCAGCGCCGCGATGTTCCAGGCGTCGTCCGCGCCGCTGTGGTGGCGGCCCTCCAGAGGGAGGCCCGCCACCTTCAGGGCCTGGGCCATGCCGGGGCGCTTGCGCAGGCCGTGGGCGGCGGTGAAGGGGAGCTTGGCGTTGGTGTGGCGGTGGCCGAAGGGGTACGGGGTGCCGGTCGCCCGGCACTGGCGGGTGAACTGGTTGCGGTCGTAGTCGCCCCAGCTGGCCCAGGGGCGGATGCCCGATCGGTGCTCGGACGCCAGCAGGCGGCAGGCCTCGGCGAAGGACACGCCCGTGTCCACCTCGGCCTGGGTGAGGCCGGTCAGTTCGGTGCAGAAGGCGCTGACCGTGGACCGGGCGGGCCGGACCAGGATCCGGTGGCGGGCCACCCTTCCCCGAGCTCTCAACTCCGTTCGAGCAGGGGAGACCCCATTGGCCGCGCGCAGGTCGACGACCGTCAGCCCGATCTCGATGATCTCGCTCACCGCACCGGGCGGCGGCTGCCCGTCCCAGCAGGTCGCCTCGATGTCGATCACATTCAGGAGTTCGGGGGCCGTGTCCATGGGGGCAGGGTAGGAGCGGGACGCGTGCCGGGCATCCGGTTTTCGGCGTCCACCGGACACGCCCTATGGCCTCGGGGCCACGGGGCGGCGCCTGCGCAGGAGTTCGGCCAGGCCCCGGCGGGTCGCGGCGATCACCACGCGGTCCTCGGGGCGCAGTACGTACCCCGGGTGCAGGTCCCAGAGCAGGCCGGACGGGCGGTCCGGGGCGGCCGGGGTGTGGCTGGTCAGGTCCGGGCGGCGGTCCTCGGGCGGGGTGGCGTCCAGGGCCAGGACCCGCCAGGCGCCCGCCCGGAACGCCTGCTCCACCGTGCGGCCCTCCAGCTGCGGATGCCCCGCCACCTCGATCGCCGCGAACAGCATCACCTTCCGCTCGACCGGGATCGCGCCCAGGATCTGGCGCCCCATCATGGCGCCCGCGAAGGCCGGGGCGGCCAGGTGGGAGACGGAGCGGGAGCGGGTCACGGCCTGGGGGTGGGCGGTGCGCAGGGTGCGGTAGACGGCGGTGGCGAACTCGTCGTCGTAGAGGCGCAGGGCCACGCGCAGGTCGGGCTTGACCGAGCGGGCGTACAGGGCCGCCTCCAGGTTGGTGGTGTCGGCGCTGGTCAGGGCGAGGAGGGCTCGGGAGCGCTGGATCTTCGCCGCCTCCAGCACGCCCTCCTGCGTGACGTCACCGAGGACCACCGGTACGTGCAGCCGCCGGGCGACCGGGATGCCGCGCGCGTTCGGGTCCTCCTCCACGCACACCACCGGAATGCCGAGTTCGCGCAGCCGGACCAGGACCCGCGTACCGATCTTGCCGAGGCCGAGCAGCACCACATGGCCGGACAGGCCGCGTGGCGGGCGGCGCAGGGAGGATGCCGTGCGCAGCGATCCGAAGGCTTCCAGGACGCCCGCGACGAGGAGGGGAAGCAGCATCAACCCGGCTACGCCGGACAGGAGTTGGATGATCTGGCGGGCCGTCTGGGCGCCGATCGCCGGGTCGCCCATCGCGAACAGGTCGAGCAGGGTGAGGTAGGCGGCGTGCAGCGGATCGTCGCCGGTGGTGAGGGTGGAGGCGACGGCGAGGGCCACGACGGCCAGGCCGACGCCCAGCGCCGACCAGCGCAGCCGCCGCGAGAAGACCTGGCCGAGCGGTGCGCCCCGGCCGCCCATCCGGGGCGGCGGACCGGGCGGGCCGGCCTGGCTGACCGCTTCCAGGACGATCGTGCCCCGGCCCGTCGCCGCCGCCACCTGCCGTTCGTCCGGGAGGAGCCGGGGGCCTTCGTCGCCGCTGCTGTCGGAGCCCTCGGTGCCCGCCGGGTCATGGGTGGTGGAGGAGAGCAGCGCGAGGGTGCACAGGCCGGGGTCGGCGATCTGGCCGCCTCCGGGCGGGGTGCGTTCGGCGGCGCGCAGCAGCAGGCCCTCCGCCTCGATGACCTTGCTGGAGCCGGTGAGGACGGTTGCCGCGAGGGCGGGGGCGGCGGTGTCGGCGTCGGAGAGCACGGTGGTGGAGGCGTCCAGCGCGGCCCGGTCCAGGCCGGGTGTGGCGACGGCGGCGGCCTGGTCGAGCAGCGTCTCCAGGTGCTGGCCCAGCTTGCGGTTGTAGAGCCGGATGACCAGCCGGAGGCGGGGGTTGAGGCGGCGGGCGGTCAGCGCGGCGCGGATGTTGCGCTCGTCGTCGTCGTACACCAGGGCCAGGGCGGCGGCCGAGGCGACGCCCGCCTCCTCGAACGCCTCGTCGGACGGCTCCGGCGCCTCCAGGATCTGGACCGGGTCGACCCCGGCGTTGGTGTCGTCCCCGAGTGCGTCGGCCCCGCCCCCGCCGTTGCCGCCGTTGCGGTTTATCGCCGATGACATGCGGCCGAACAGTGCGGCTGCCAACCCCCGTCCGGCCAACGGCAGTTCCGGCCTGCGGGCGTCGCGTCCGGGCGGCAGGACGAGGGCGACCCGTTCCCCGTACACGTAGCGCAGTTCGACGGCGAGCCGCCGGGCCAGTGCGTCGTCGCCGCAGACGACCATGTGTCCGCTGAACGGGGAACGTTGGGGCTGCTGGGGAAGTGGGGGCACGTGACCCAGCATGCCTTGTTCCTCACCTCCGCGGGCGTGCGGTCAGTGATCTTCTGCCGGTTCGGCGGGCGGGAGTCCGGCGGGTGGCGAAGCCGCGTGCCGGGCCCGCGGGTTGGTGAGCACATGGCGCGGATCCGCGACCCGGACGATCGCCGACTCGACCGCCGCGATCCGGTCCGCGAGCAGCCCCAGCGCGGCGACGGCCCGGGTCATGGGGTCGCCGTCCGGGCCGCCCAGTGCCTGCGTACGGACGTAGGAGGCGGTGATCGCGGACCAGCGCGCGGACTGTTCCGGGGTGAGCCGGCCGCGCAGCGCGGCGAGCTTCAGCAGGTTCGACTCCGCGCCGGTCGTCAGCGTCTGGGCCTCGCCCGCGTAGTGGTCGTCGACGACGGCGGACAGCTCCGCGTCGTTCATCACCGGCACGATCCGTTCGGCGATCTTGTTCATGTTGCGGTACGAGCCCTGGAGCCGGAACGGGGGCTCGGTGCGCGTCGCGTCCGTCTGCGCCGCCGAGGCGATGTACGCGGCGTTCACGGCCAGCACCGTGTCCCGGGCGGTCAGCAGATGGCGCAGGACCGCGACGATCCGGTCCACCTCGGCGGGCGTGTACGGGTGGTCCAGCCGGTCCGCGCGCGCCGCGCTGTCGCCGGAGGCGAGGCGTACGAACCGGGTGAGGTCGTCGCGGGAGCGGCCGGCGAGCGGGGCCAGTACGGGGTTGGCGGTCAGCGCGTTCTCGACGAAGCTCAGCGCGAAGACATCCTCGCGGCCGCTCAGCACCTCGCCGAGGTTCCAGACGTCGGCCCGGTTGGCGAGCATGTCCGGGATCCGGAACCGCTCGCCCGACTCCGTGTACGGATTGCCCGCCATGCACACCGCGAACCGCTTGCCCCGCAGGTCGTGGCTGCGCGGCTCGCCGTCCCGCACGCCCTCGACGCGGCGGGTGGCGTCGCAGAGCGGGATGAACTTCTGGAGCAGTTCGGGCGAGGTGTGCTGGATGTCGTCGAGGTAGAGCAGGGTGTTGTTGCCGGACTCCAGCGCGAAGTTGATCTTCTCGATCTCCTGGCGGGCGGTCGCGGTGCGGGCCTGCGCCGGATCGAGCGAGGTCACGTCGTGGCCGAGGTTGGGGCCGCTGATCTTGACGAGGACCAGGCCGAGCCGGTCGGCGACGTACTCCATGAGCGTCGTCTTGCCGTAGCCGGGCGGCGACACGAGCAGCAGCAGGCCCTGCGAGTCGGTGCGCCGGTCGGCGTCGGCGGTGCCGAGCTGCTTGGCGAGGCTGTCCCCGATCAGCGGCAGGTACACCTCGTCCAGCAGCCGGTTGCGGACGAACGCCGACATGACGCGCGGCCGGTGGTCGTCCAGTCGCAGCCGGGACCGCTCGGCGGTCACCAGCGCGGTGCGTTGCCGCTGGTAGGCGCGGAAGCCGGGGACCACCACGGTGCGGAACTCGTCGGTGCGGGCCAGGAGTTCGTCGAGCCGGACGGTCAGCGCGCCCCGGTCGATGCGCGGATGGGTGCCGAGCAGACCGTCCACCCGGGCGGTCAGCGGGGCCTCGCAGTCGTACCGGTCGAGCACCGGCTCCGGGCAGAGCTCCACGGCGACGGCCTCCGCGAGATCGCCCGCGCCGATCCCGGTGCCGCTCGCGGCGTCGTACGAGCCGAGCCAGCCCTCGACGAGCTGGCGGCGGGCCGGCAGGTCGTCGCACAACGCGGCCAGGTCCTCGTCGTAGGCCGAAGTACCCGTCGTACGGCGGAACTTGTCCAGGAAGGTGCGGGTGGCGGCGCTGGTGACGAATCCGGCCGGGCCGCTCGTCAGCTCCTCGAAGAGGTACGCGGCGACGGCGGACGGGTCCTCGCCCGGGATGACGGCCGCCCACTCCTCCTGGAGGGCGTCGACGGCCGGGGCGAGGCCGAAGGTCTCCCGGGCGCGGGCCAGCGAGCGGGCCCGCCGGGTCCAGGAGGTGCGCCGGGCCTCGTCCGTGCCGTACGCCCAGAAGATCTGTGCCGCCGCCCGTACGGCGGGCGGGCAGCGCAGCAGACCGGCCCCGGCGTGCAGCCGCAGCAGGGCGGTGAGGATCGCGGTGGCGTCCTCGTCGTGAACGCCGCGCTGATAGCCCTCGTCGTACGCGGATGCGGCCGACTCCCGTACAAGAGCGGTGAGTTCGGCCGGGTCCAGGGCGGCGAGGGTGTCCGCGCCCCGCTCGTCGAGAAGCCGGGCGGCCAGGTGCTCGCCCCGGTAGACGTGCGGGGACTCGGAGGGGAGGGTCTGCTCCCAGTACGGGCGGGTCGCCTCGAACTCCGGGTCGGTGACCGGGGCCCGGTAGTCCGTGCCGGTGAGGGCGAACGCCAGCCGGTCCCCGTGCGGGACGAGCGTCAGGTCGAAGGGCTGGGTGTTCACCGCGAACCGGTGCCGGCCCAGCCGGATCGTGGCGCCGCCGTCCGCGTACAGCTCACTGCGGTCGCGCAGCGCCCGCCCGGCCTCCTGGCGGGCGGCCAGCAACTGCCCGTCCAGCTCCTCGGCCCTGACCGGATCGCCGAGCCCGCGCAGCTCCTCGGCGGTGCGGCGGATCTTGGCGACCATCGGGTCGGAGGCGAAGTAGGTGTGGACGGCGTCCAGGTCGGGCAGGGCGGACAGCCGCCGGGAGACCGTCTCCAGGACCCGGGCCGCCGAATCCGCCAGCCGCTCGGCGCGCCGGGCGCGGGCGTCCTGCAGGGTCTGCTTGCGGGCCGAGAACGCCTCGTACACCTCCGTCCGTCGCTCGGCCAGCTCGGCGAGGAAGTCGTCGAACTCCGCGAACCGCGACTCCAGGTTCTCCAACTGGAGCAGCAGCCGGGCCAGTTGCTCGTCACAGGCGTCCGGGGTGTCCGCGGCGGCGATCGCCCCCGTGACGGCCTGACCGAGCAGGGCGAACTCGGCGGCGAACTCGGCGCGGCCCTCGTGGTCGAGGAGTTCGCGGCGACGGGCTTCGAGCGTGGCGCGGGCCCGGTTGACCCCGCCGAGGACCTCGGCGATCCGCTCCAGGATCGACGTACGGACCGTGGTGTCCCCGATGTCGAGACCGGCGACGACATCCGTGACCGTGCTCAGGCCCTCCGTCATCCCGCTCAGCCGGTCGCCGAGGGCCGCCGTGTCCGCGACGGTGGCCGACGCGGACGCCTCGGCGGTGAGGCGGGCGATGTCCTCGTGGTAGCCGCGGAAGGCGTCGTCCCGGCCGAGGAACGCGACGGCGCGCTGCCCGGCCGATTCGAGGTCGGCGGCGGTCGCGGCGGAGAGTTCGGCGATGCGCTCGGTGTCCGCGTACCGCATCTCGGAGAGCGTCGCCAAGTGACCGTGGGCATGGCGCAGTTCGGTGAGCTGGGCCACCCAGGCGGCGGCCGAGCGCGGGGCCTCGCCGCGGATGCGGCGGGCGAGCGCGGTGAGCCGGTCGGCCGTCTCGGTGAGTGCGTCGGCGGCCTGCCGGGTCAGCTCCCGCACGGTCTCGAACTCGACGACGACCTGCTGGGCGGTGGCCTTCAGATCCACCAACGGGTCGGCGAGGGAGCCGAGTTCGGAGTCGTCCAGCCAGTGGTAGCGGTCGGTGGCGCGGGTGCAGTCCGCGACCAGCTGCGCGTACACGGCGGCGGTCGGTGTCGTCTCGGCGGCGCTGTGCGCCAGCGCCAGGCAGTCGGAGATGCCGCGCACCAGATCGGCGTTGCCGACCCGGGCCAGCGGGCCGGTACCGGCGGGGCGGGAGGCCGCGTGGGTGTCGGAGACGTACGGGGTCCGCCAGCGCTGCAAGGGGTGGACCCGGGCCGGTTCGTCGCCCGTGGCGGTGGTGCGCAGCAGGACGAGGGTGCCGTCGTCGAGCAGGGCGTGGCCGCGGCCCTGGAGCGGGGTGGCGACCTCCTGCCGGATCAGATTGTAGGGCAGCAGCAGGCCGCGGCCGTCGTCGGGGGAGCGGAAGGCGTAGAGGACGTCCTCGCCGTTCGGGGAGCGGACGGCGCCCTCGAAGACCGGGTCGGTGAGCGGCTCGGCGATGTCGAAGGTCTTGGCGGTGCCGGCGGTGAGGTAGTAGCCGCCGGGGAAGATGATCCCCTGGTCCTCCGGGAGCCGGTGGCAGGCCGGACCGATGCCGTCCAGGCGCAGCACGGTGCCGAGCAGCGTGTTGAAGACCAGGTACCGCCAGGACTCCTCGTTGTAGGGGCGGACGCGGAGCAGGACCAGCGGTCCGATGGTGGCGTACTCGACCTCCGCGTCGGCGAGCGACTGGAGGGGTTCGGTGACCGGCTCCTCGTAGATCCCGTCGGGGGTATCGGTGTCGTTCACCGTCTTGACGGTGAGGGTGCCGCCCAGCGTGTCGACGAAGAGCGGGGCGGTCTCCGGGCCGTCCCCGCCGACCGCGATGTGCGGGTGCCGGCCGAGGACGTGCGACTCGCGGCCCGCGACGGTCCAGGTGAAGTCGTGCGAGGGCGGGAAGACGTGGTCGCGGTCGCCGCGCGCGTCGAGGAACGCGCCCGGCGAACCGTCCGGGGCGAGCGCCCAGCGCAGCACCCGGATGCCGTCCGCGCTCTCGCCGGTACGGAAGACGGCGAGCAGCTTCCCGTCCACCCGGCGCAGCCGCAGCAGCCGGGCGTCGCGGTAGTAGCGGTGCAGCGCGGTGAACTCGCGTACGAAGCCCTCGTCGGCCGGCCACCCGTTTGCGACGGGCGACCCCAACTCCGGCCCGTACAGGGCGAGTACGTCGGACACCTCGGCAGGGTCCGCCGCCCCCGGGCCCCGCTCGAAGCCGAACAGCAGCTGCCCGCCGACGGCGACCAGGTCGCGGGGCACGGCCGCGTACCCGGTGCGGATCTGCTCGGTGCCGGTGAGCCGGAGCTCGGTCGACCCGAACTCCTCGGTGCGCCGGGCGTTGAGCTCCTCGGCGCGGCGCGCCAGCTCGGCGGCCCGGTCGCCGAGCCGGCGGCGCAGCACGTCGTACGTCCCCGCGTCCACGGGGCCGCCGGTGGGCGCTGCGGTCGTGGTGTCGGTGTCCATGCGTACGACTCTCCCTGCGAGGTGTTGCGAGGTGTGTGGTGCGGGTGCGCCCCGGTGCCGCTCGGTTGCCGGCCGCCGGACGGGCCCGGCTTCGCGCTACGCGACCGGCGTCGCCCCGTTGCGCGAGACGGGTACGGCGGAGCCGTCCGCCGCGCCGGTCGGTACGGAGCCGTCCGTCACCCCGGTCAGTGCGGAGACCGGCATATCGGCCAGACCCAACTCCTTCACGGCCGCCAGGAGTTGCTGCACCTGGCCCGACGCGGACCCGGCTCCCGGCGCCCGCATCATCCGCATCAGCAGCGCGGACACCGTCAGGTTCCGCACATCGCCCGTGGACACCGACCCGAGCACCCGGGTCAGGTCGTCGGTGAACGACGAGGTGCCGTTCAGCCACGGACCCGCGAGGGCCTTCGCCGTGTCCGAGTTCTCCACGAAACCGTCGAAGCTCTTGCCCATCGAGATGGACGAGACCAGCCGGTCGAAGAAGACCGACTCCCCGCCGACGATGTCGATGTCGGCGTTCTCCAGGCCCGTGGCCAGCACCGTCGCCTGTGCCTCGGCCACCTGCCGCTGCACATCGAGGCCGGCCAGCCGGATCTCCTTCTCCGCGGCGAGCCGCAGCCGGTACTCCTCGTGCCCGCGCGACGCGTCGTCCAGCGCCGCCATCGCGGCCGCCTTCTCGGTGAGGCCCGCCGCCTCGGCCTTGAGCTTCTCACCGATCATCGCCGCGTCGGCCGTCGCCTGGGCCTGGGTGCCCTCGGCCGTCGCGAGCGCCTTGAGCCTGGCCCCTTCGGCCTCGGCCCTGAGCCGGGCGGACGCGGCCTCGGCCTCGGCGAGACCCTTCTTCTCGATGACGTCGGCCTCCGCGTCCTGCACCTGGACCTCCGCGAGGCCGGCTGCCGCGGACTCCGCCTGGATGCCCTCGGCCAGCCGCAGCTTCGCCTGGGCGTCCAGGTCCGCGGTCTTCAGCCGGGCCTCGGCGAGCGTCAGCTGCTCGGCGGCCAGGTGGGTGGCCGCGGCCTCCGCCGCCTCGGCGGCCTTGATGTCCTTGACCAGCTTCTCCTGGGCCTCAGCCTCGGCGGCGATGATGACCGACCTGCGGGTGCGCTCCGACTCCTCGACGGCCCGCAGCGTCTTGATGGACTCCTCCTGCTCGGCGACCGTACGGTCCACCGCGATCCGCTCCCGGATCACATCGGCGACCTCGCGGCGCTCGGCCTCGACCTCCTTCGTCGCGGCGATCCGGTTCAGCTCGGTCTGCCGCTCGCGCCCGATGACCTCGATCAGCCGGTCCTTCTCGATGCGCTCGTTCTCCACCGCGATGACCCGCTCGCGGTTCTTCTGCGCGACGGCGATCTCCCGGGCCTGGTTCTCCCGCTGGATGCCGAGCTGCTCCTCGGTACGGATGAACGCGGCCTGGGCGCCGAGCCGCTCCTCCTCCTGGACCTTGGCGGTGGCGGCCTCCTCGCGGGCCCGCAGCGTCTCGACCTCGCGGCGCTGCTTGATCTCGGCCTCGGCCTGGCGGCGCTCCAGCTCCAGGATGGTCTCCCGGGCGTCGACGTCCTGCCGGGTGATCTCCTTCTGTTCGGTGCGCTGGAACTCGTTGGTGCGTACGTGCTCGATCGCGGTCAGCTCGGTGATCTTGCGGATGCCCTGCGCGTCCAGGATGTTGGCGCCGTCGAGCTGCGTCATCGGCGTCTGCTCAAGGAAGTCGATCGCGGCGTCGTCGAGGTGGTAGCCGTTCAGGTCCGTGCCGATGACCCGGATGATGCGGTCCCGGAACTCCTCGCGCTTGGTGTACAGATCGACGAAGTCCAGCTGCTTGCCGACGGTCTTGAGCGCCTCGGCGAACTTCGCGCCGAAGAACTCCTGGATCCCCACCTTGTCGCTGGCCCGCTCCGTACCGATGGACTGGGCGACCTTGATGACGTCCTCGACGGTCTTGTTGACCCGCACGAAGAAGTTGATGTGGATGTCGGCGCGGATGTTGTCCTGGCAGATCAGGCCCTCGCGCCCGGTGCGGCGGATCTCGATGGTCTTCACCGAGATGTCCATGGTCTCGGCCTTGTGCAGGACCGGCAGGACGACCGCCCCGGTGAAGGTGACATCGACCTTCTTGGTCTTGGAGATGATCAGCGCCTTGCCCTGCTCGACCTTGCGGAAGAGCCGGCTGATGACGAGAAGCAGCGCGACGGCGATGAGCAGGACAACGGCTACGAGCACACCGAAGCCCAGGGTGATGGCATCCATGACAGTCCTTGCGGCTGGTGAGGAAGGTGGTGAAGGGAAGGGGGTGCGGCGGTCCCGGCGGCCCGACGGCGGGCGACGGCGACGCGACGGGTGGCCCGGCCGGTGCAGCCGGACCGAGCGGTCCGAGCGGTCAGCCGGTGCGGCGCGGGGAGCGGCGGGCACCCGTGCGCGGCGGCGCCGTGCGTGGTCGGGGCGTCGGCGGTCCCGGGTCCAGCGCCTTGTCGTAGGGCGAGACCCAGAAGAACTCGCCCTCGTCGTCGTAGGCGTACAGCAGCCCCGCACTGCCCGCGGCGAGGGCCGTGCCGTCCGCCGGAGCGAGCAGCCGGACCTGGACGATCGCGGTGGAGCCGTCGTCCGCCGTGACCTCGGCCTGGCCGAAGTCGGAGCTGACGGAACCGGTACGGATCGTGCAGACCCGGCCCAGGAAGTCCTGCCGCGACGGCGGGGGCTCGTCGGGGAAGCGCCGGCGGAAGCAGCGCACCAGCAGCCGCAGCACGGCCCGGCCGAGCAGCAGCGCTCCGACGAGCACGGCACAGGCGAGCGCGGCCCGGGTGAGGCCGGTGGCATCGCTGCGGTGCAGCAGGACCGTACCGGTGAGGCCGGTGAACCAGCCGACGACGACCATCACGGACACCGAGACGGTGACCGGCACCCCGCCGATCCCGGCAAGGTCGGTATCGAGGTCGCCGTCGAAGCAGTGGTGGTCGGCCGCACCGGCCAGCACGAGGAGCCAGAAGACGACGACGACAGCCAGCGCCGCGCCGAACAGTACGGCGGGAAAGGCAGTTGCCGCGCTCAGGAACTCCTGCATCCGTCGACCCCCTTGTCCTGCCGGGCGGCCGGTGATGACCCAGGTGCTGCGGCACCGCCCGAAGCGGTGCCGCAGCAGCCGGGTCGTCCCCCGTGTCCCCCGTGTTCCCCCGGTTGGTGCTGACCGGATCGTGTCATCGGGGGGCGTGACATCGCACTGCCGGAGTCCGGCAATCTTTGCCCTTCCTTGATGCCGGGCACCGGCACCAGCCGGTATGCGTTGAGTCAGTGTCAAAGTCGCGTCAGGACTGGAGGAGAACGCGTGCCGGAGCCGGAGATACCCGATGAGCTTCTGGGTGACTACGCCCGCATCCTGACCGATGTGGCCGCCACCGGCCGCCGGCTCACCCGGGACGAGCTGGAGAATCGCCGCCTGCTGGGCCGGGAGGCCGCCGAGGCCGGATTCCAGCTGCGCGCCCTGGTCGTCCGTCATCTCGCAGCGACCCGCGCCGCCTGGCCGCTCACCTCCCCCGGCGACGGCGCGGCCACGGATTCGGTGCTGGCCGCGGTCGAGCAGGCCGTCGACGCCTTCGCGGAGGGCTTCGAGCGGGCCCAGCGGATGACCGTCCGGCGCGAGGAGGCGGCGCGCCGCGAGTTCATCGACGACCTGCTGTACGGGCGCAGCGATCTGGGCCGGCTCGCCGAGCGGGCCACCCGGTTCGGGCTGCGGCTCTCGCGCGCCCACGCGGTCGCGGTGGCGACGGGCCCCGAGGCGTACACCGAGACCGACTCCGTGCCGCGCACGGTCGAGGCGGCGCTGCTCGCCCGCTTCGGCGGCCGGAAGATCCTGATCACGACGAAGGACGGGCGGCTGGTCTGCATCGCCCCCGGCAGCCAGCCCGACGTCCTGCGGTACTTCGCCAAGCAGTCGCACGCGGCGACGGACGGCGGCCGGGTCGCGGTGGGCCGCCCGCACCACGGGCCCGGGGGCGTGGTCCACTCCTACGACGAGGCGCTGGACGCGCTGGATCTGGCGGGGCGGATGGATCTGGACGATCCGGTGCTGTACGCCGCCGATCTGCTGGTCTACCCGGTGCTGACCCGCGACCGGCAGGCGATGGCCGATCTGGTGCGCAGTGAGCTGGGCCCGCTCCAGCAGGCCCGCGGCGGTGCCGAGCCCCTTCTGAAGACGCTCAACGTCTACTTCGACGCGGGCTGTGTGGCCGCCGAGACGGCTCGTCGGCTGTCGCTGAGCGTGCGGGCGCTGACCTACCGGCTGGAGCGGATCCATCAGCTGACCGGTTCCGACCCGTCCGACCCGACGCACCGCTACACCCTGCAGACGGCGGTCATCGGCGCCCGGCTGCTGGACTGGCCGACCAAGGAGGTCTGATCCGCCGGGGGGAGGAGATGAGCGCGAATCCCCGCCACCGTGTCAGGCCTCTGGCCGGCAACCCGCGCTTATGACCGGGCTTTTGGTCCGCAACCCGCACCGGTCGCCCGGGTTCGTCCCGCAACCCGCGTACGGCGCCGGGTAGTTGAGGGCGAAACCCCGCACCCGTCGACGCGGCAATGACGCGCGCGCCGTGGATGCGGGGTCCGGAGGAAAGTGGCCGGGGGTGTGCAGGGGGGAGTCGCGCACCCCCGGCCTGCCGGGCGCCGGCCGGTGGTCGGTCGGCCGCGCTTCTTCCGGCGGTTCGGGGCCGGACCGGGCAGCCGGGCCGGCGGACGAGCGGGAGACCTACAGGTCGAACTCGTGCGGCGGGAGGTCGAGCGCGAAGCACGCCTCCCGCACGACGGCCTGCTCCGACTTGTCGAAGTCGCCGTCGGCGCCGCCGATCACGATGCCGATCTGGATGACGGCACGCGCCTCGGCGGGCTTCTTCTTCGCCTTGCCGATCTCCTGGAGCACGCTGACCTTGCCGAACGCGAAGTCGGCGGTGAGCTTGTTCACGTAATCGTTGAAGCGACGCTGCAGATCGTCCGCCGGGAAGTTCTGCAGAACCTCGTTGGACGCGATCAGCGAGGCGACGCGCTGGCGCTCGGACGGGTCGATGGAACCGTCGGCCGCTGCGACAAGGGCGCACATGGCCATGCTCGCGTCGCGGAACGCCCCGCTCTTCAGGTCGTTCTTCTTCGCTTCCAGCTGCGACTGCATCGACGAGGCGGATTCCTTGATCCGATCCCACAGTGCCATGACGTCTCCATACGTTGCGTTGCGTTGCCGGAATGAAGTCCAACTCTACAGACGTGTAGAAGTTAGCAGCAGGGGCGCCTGCTGTGTCCCGGAAACGGCGGTAAGTAGGATGCTGCGACGCCGCGGCCGACGCGGCATCGCAGAAGGGCGGACCCGATGGACTCGGCCAGGCCCGGCCACCACCCGGACAACGAACCACTGCGCGACGGAGTGCCCGGCGCCGCCGCACCGTTCCCCGGCACGGTGCCCCCCGACGCCGGAGATCCCGGAAGCCGGCGGCTGCGCAGGCGCGGGCAGGGCGAACTGGAGGCGCAGGTCCTCGCCGTGCTGCACTCGGCGGACGGCCCCGCGACGGCCGGCTGGGTCCAGGAGCACCTCGAAGGCGACCTCGCGTACACCACCGTCATCACGATCCTCTCCCGCCTCTTCGCGAAGAAGGCCGTGACCCGGTCCCGCGAGGGCCGCTCCTACACCTGGACGTCCGCCTCCGACGAGGCCGGTCTCGCCGCCCTGCGGATGCGCCGGGTGCTGGACGGCGAACGGGACCGGGACGCCGTGCTCGCCCGCTTCATCTCGGCCCTGTCCCCCGGTGACGAGGAACGCCTGCGCGTACTTCTGGCGCGGGCGGACGCCCCGGACGATCCGGACAACCCCCGTGACACGGAAGGCCTGTAGCCCACCGATGGGTGTCTTCGTCTGTCTGCCGCTCGTGCTGCCGCTGACCGCGCTGCCGATCGCGCGCCTGGCCGAACAGCATCTGCACCCCCGCAGCGCGACCCGGCTGCTCGCTGTCGTCGGCGTGCTGCTCGCCCTGTGCAGCACGCTCTGCCTGGGCCTTCTGATGGTGGTGGGCACCGCCCAACTCCCGGGCAATCCACTGCCGGACAGCTGGTCGGACCCGGAGGTGCGGGACGCGGTGCCGTACGAGGTGAAGGCGGGCATCGTCGCGATCGGGGTGCTGGCGGCGGTGCTCGGGGCGTGCGGGTGGACGGTGTACCGCCATGTGCGGCTGCGTATCCGTGCGGGCCGTGCGCTGGCCGCCGCGCCGTCCGTCGTCTCGGGCGATGTCGCGGTGCTCCCGGATCCGCAGCCGTATGCCTACGCGCTGCCCGGGAGTCCGGGCCGCGTCGTCGTCTCGACCGCGATGGCCGAGTGCCTGGACGTCCGTGAGCGGCAAGCCCTGATCGCCCATGAGCGGGCCCATCTGGCCGCCCGGCACCACCGCTATCTGCTGGCCGCCCAACTCGCGGCGCGCGCCAACCCGTTCCTGCTGCCACTGCGTACCGCGGTGTCGTTCAGCACCGAACGGTGGGCGGACGAGGACGCCGCGTGCGCGGTCGGCGACCGGCGGGTGGTGGCGGTCGCGGTCGGCAAGGCGGCGCTGTACTCGCACCGTGCTCCGGACGTCTCGGCCGGCTTCGCGGCCTTCGCGGCCCCGGCGGCGGGCCCGGTGCCGCGCCGGGTGGAGGCGCTGCTCGCCCCGGTCCCGCCGGTCCGGCTGTGGCCGCCGTCGTCCGCGCACGTCGCCCTCGCGGCGCTGGTCGCGGCGGTGGGCACGGCGGCCTCGGCGCTGTCGTCGCTCAACGCCGCCGTGACGCTGGTGGGGATCCTGCGCGCGACGACCCCGCTATGAGTCGTACGAAGGGGATGGACCCACCGGCCCGCCGGTGAGGTGTCACCATGCAAAAGTTGCACAGTCCAAAGGTTTGTGCCACCACCCGGTGCCGCGTCCCGGTACCGATTCGAGTACTGCGCACCGGCACGGTACAAAGAGGCATGGCCGCGCACGAACACGCACCTGAGGACCGATCCCCGGACCGGGGGGACGACGTCGATGAGGTGACCCGTGCCGTACTGACGGCCTCCAGGCTGCTCGTCGCCGTCTCCGCCCGCTCGCTGGCGGCGGTGGAGGACCGGGTGACGCTGCCCCAGTTCCGGCTCCTTGTAGTGCTGTCCACGCACGACGAGGCCAAGCTCGTGACGCTCGCCGAACGGCTCGGGGTGAACCCGTCGACCGCGATGCGCATGCTGGACCGGCTGATCGCCGCAGGCCTGGCCGAGCGGCAGGTGAACCCCGCCAACCGCCGGGAGACGGTGCTGCGGGTCACCCCCGCGGGCCGCCGGCTGGTCGAGGACGTCACGGCGGGCCGGCGCCGGGAGATCGCCGGCATCGTCGAGCGGCTCGCCCCGGAGCAGCGCTCCGCCCTGGTCGACGCGCTGACCGCGTTCACCGCGGCGGGCGGGGAGCCGTCCGTGCCGGGGGACGGCTCGGACGCGTACCCGCTGGGCTGGACCTCCGACCTCCCCGCCCGGCGCGACGGCTGACGTCCCCGCCCGCCACGACGGCCGGTCTCAGTCGGCGGAGGAGGCGAACTCCTCCTGGGTGGTGGGCGCCGGGCGCGCCGCCGGGACCTCGCCGCTCCCCTTGCCACCACTGCTTTCCTTGCCGGTGCTGCCGTCCCGGCCGCGCCACGCCTGGATCCGGGCCACGGCCGGCTGGGTCCAGCGGGCGGTGAGCGGTCCGACGATGACGAGGATGAGGACGTAGGCGGTGGCGATGGGCCCGATCCGGGGCTCGGTCGCCACGGCCAGACCGGCGATGACGATGGAGAACTCGCCGCGTGCGACGAGCGTGCCACCGGCCCGCCACCGTCCGCGCGAACCGATTCCGGCCCGCCGGGCCGCGTACCACCCGGTGCCGATCTTGGTGAGGACGGTGACGATCGCCAGCAGCGCCGCGGGGAGCAGCACCGGCGGGATCTCGGACGGATTCGTGGAGAGCCCGAAGAACACGAAGAAGACGGCGGCGAACAGGTCCCGCAGCGGCGTCAGCAGCTTGCGCGCGCCCTCGGCGACCTCGCCGGAGAGCGCGATCCCGACCAGGAACGCACCGACGGCGGCGGACACCTGCAACTCCTGGGCCACACCGGCCACCAGGACGGTCAGTCCGAGGACGACCAGGAGCAGCATCTCCGGGTTGTCCGAGGACACGGCCCGGCTGATCAGCCGGCCGTGCCGCAGCGCCAGATAGAGCACGAACCCGACGGTGCCGAGCGCGATGAGGAGGGCGATGCTGCCCCCGGCGAGGCCCACTCCCGCGAGCATCGCGGTGAGCAGCGGCAGGTAGACGGCCATCGACAGGTCCTCGATGACGAGCACGCCGAGGATGACGGGTGTCTCCCGGTTGCCCAGCCGTCCGAGGTCGGTGAGCACCTTCGCGATGACCCCGGACGAGGAGATCCAGGTGACCCCGGCCAGGGCGACCGCGCCCACCGGCCCCCAGCCGAGCAGCAGCGCCGCCACCGCGCCAGGGGTCGCGTTGAGCACGAAGTCGACGGCCCCGGACGGGTACTGGGTCTTGAGGCTGGTCACCAGTTCCGACGCGCTGTACTCCAGGCCGAGCAGGAGCAGCAGCAGGATGACGCCGATCTCGGCGCCGACGGCGGTGAATTCCTCACTGGCCCCGAGCGGCAGCAGCCCGCCCTCGCCGAACGCGAGCCCGGCCAGCAGGTAGAGCGGAATCGGCGAGAGCCCGATGCGTCCGGCGAACCGTCCGATGAGTCCGAGGCCCAGAATGACGGAGCCGAGCTCCACCAGCAGTGCGGTCGTGTCGTGCACGGTCAGCCCTCCGCAATGATCTCGGAGAGCGTGTCGACGCCCTCACGTGTGCCGACGGCGACGAGCGTGTCCCCGATGGCCAGCCGGAAGTCCGGACCGGGCGACGGATGCGCACTGTGCGTCCGCAGCACCGCCACGATCGAGGCCCCCGTCCGGGTCCGGGCCCTGGTGTCCCCGAGCAGCCGTCCGCCGTACGGGGAACGGGTGCCGAGCGGGATGTGCTCGGTGACCAGGTCGATGCCCTCGGTGCGCACGGCGTCGATGGGCGCGGAGTCGATCAGGTGCGCGAGGCCGGTGGCCTCTTGAGGTGTCAGGGGTACCGAGAGCCGGCAGGAATCAGGGTCGTCCTGGTCGTAGAAGCCGATGAACCGCCGTCCGTCGTGGTGGACGACGACGGAGATGTGCTGGCCCGACTCGGTCGTGTAGTCGTACTGCACACCGACTCCGGGCAGCGTGGTGCGGTGGGTTCCCATGACTTCCTCCCGAGAGGTGCGGCGGCTCTTTGACGCACTTGGTGATCTCTTTATCTGCGCATTACCTTATCCGGAGGGTCCCGCCGCCTCGGGGGTGCGGGGCTGCCGGGTTCGCGTCCGGCAGGCTCGGAGCGCGAGTTCGATTCTCGTCACCCGCTCCACGGCGAAGGCCCTGGTCGGAGACCAGGGCCTTGTTTGTCGTCCAGTGCTACAGGGGCTGCAGGGACACATCTGGTTGCGACCTGGCCCCTTCCTGCATGGCAGGCTGATGTATCCCCGTAGCGTTACTCAGCCGTGCATCGCGATGCTGTGGGCGTACAGGGCGATCACACCGGCGACGCAGGCGAGGATCACCCATGAACCGAAACCGGTGTGTTTCCCACTGCCTTTGGGTCGCGCGGCCTTCCCGGACCGCTTGGACCGCCCCGGCGCCGCCCGTCCCGGCGCGCCCGGCGCCACATCGGCCGCCGCCTCGGCGAGCAGGCGACGGCAGGTCGCGGCGAGCACGTCCGTACCGGCGGAGAGGGGCACCACGGCCTCCAGGCGCGCCGGAGCGGTGGTGCCGCCGTCCAGGATGCGCCCGACGCGTACGAGGGTCTCGTCCCGGCCACCCGTCGGAGCGAGGCTGATCCACCGCCGTACATGCTCACCCCGGATGACCACACCACCGGACCGCTCCCGGTACACGGTGTGTTCCCGCCACAATAGCTTCGCCAACTCCCCGGCAGTGGCCCTCAGTTGTGCGCTCACAACCCCTCCCCCTCCGCCCCGCGGCGAATCGAACAAGCATCGCACTTTAGCGGCACGCGCAGAGCGGGGGTCCAGCAGTTCCCGGCGGCCGTCGCCGGGCCGGGTTCCGGAGGTGGGTGGAGTACCTCGTCGGTCGAAATGCTCCCCCACTGATGGCCGCCTAGTTGTTGCCGGCAAGCAGGTTCTTGACGCCTTGCTCCAGCCACAACAGTGGAGTTCGTCGGCGACGGCGAACATGCTGACCGCGACGAGGCCACCGTCGCGCGGGAACCGCGCACGTCGTCGTCGCAGGCTCGTTCGACTGAGCTAGTAGGGGCGGGGACTGGAAACGGAGCATCTGCCACCGCGCCAGCCCCGACCCTACTGGCCGTGCTCGGGTTCGTCGTGGATGGTCAATGCTCCGGCGAGGTCGAGGTCGGCGACAGTGCCGTGTGCCCCCGCCCGGACGAGCAGCACTGCGCCGAGCGCGGTGCTCCAGAACGTCCTGACCTCCACGTCGAGCGGTCGGCGGGCCCTCCAGCCGCGACCGTCGATGAGCTGGCTCACGAAGCGCTCGGATTGCCGGAATAGCAACTGGAGGTGCCGGTCGACCACGGGGGCGAGTTCTGGCTTGGAGATCCCGGCGGCGAGTGCGCGTGCGACCGATGGGAGCGAGGGCATGGCCAGTGCGGCGCGGGCGATGTTGCGCCGAAATGTCGCCGCATCGAGGGCTTGGCGACCGATGCGCTCAATCCGTCGGGCGTCGTGCAGCAAGCCGAGAAAGGCGGCGTGCACGAGCAGCGAGTCCTTGGAGCCGAAGTAGTAGGTGACCTGATTGGGGAAGACGCCTGCCGCGTTCGCGATCTCCGCGACGCTCACCTCGGCGCCGTGCCGCTCCTTGCAGAGCCGTGCAGTTGCCTCAATCAGCCGGCGCCTCGTCGCGCGACCGCAGTCACGCGACCGAGCCGACGTTGATCGAGCTTGGGTTCGCTTCTTCTCCACAGCCAAATTGTATGTGATACAAAAAGTGCTGTCGTTTGTATCGCATACAAGAAAGGTTCAAAGCATGCACCGGACTGAAGTCGTCGTGACCGGACTCGGCGCGATCACACCACTCGGTGGAGACGTGGAGTCCACCTGGAAGGCCCTGCTTGCCGGCGAGTCGGGCATCCGCGGCGGAGTCCTGCGCGGCCACGAGGATGCCGGCCTTCCCGACACCGTCGCGGGGACGATGGCGATCGACCCCGCCGAGTCGCTGCTGCCGGTGCAGGCCAGGCGGCTCGACCGCTCGCAGCAGGCAGCCTTCACCGCGGCGGCCGAAGCCTGGGCCGATGCCGGTGCCCCGCGGGTGGACCCGGACCGGCTTGCATCAGCGATCGGCACGGGCATCGGGGGCGTACGGACGCTGCTGAAGGAAGACGACGTACTGGAGGCGGCCGGGACGCGGCGCGTCTCGCCACGCACGGTACCGATGCTCATGCCCAATGCGGCGGCGGCGCTGATCAGTATCGAATACGGCGCACGGGCCGGGGTCTACACGCCTGTCTCGGCGTGCTCTTCCGGTGCCGAGGCGATCGCCCTGGGGGCCAGGCTCATCCGTGCCGGCGAGGCGGACGTGGTCATCGCGGGCGGGACCGAGGCCGCGATCACCCCGATCACCGTCGCCGGCTTCGTCCAGGCACAAGCACTGTCGCGGTACACCGCCGAACCCGCCTCGGCGTCCCGGCCGTTCGCCGCGGACCGCAGCGGATTCGTCCTCAGTGAAGGCGCCGCTGTCGTGGTGCTCGAAAGCGCCGAGCACGCCAGCGGCCGGCGCGCGCGCGTCCACGCGGTGCTCGCGGGAGCCGGCATCGCCGCCGACGCTCACCACATCACGGCACCCGCTCCCGACGGCTCCGGTCAGGTCTCCGCCATGCGGAAGGCCCTTGCGCAAGCCGGTTTGGCTCCCGAGCAGATCAGCCACATCAACGCCCACGCCACCGGAACTCCGGTCGGCGACGTCGCCGAGGCACACGCGATCGGGGAGGTCTTCGGCCGCGCCACCGTGACAGCCCCCAAGGCGGCACTCGGTCATCTCTTTGGCGCGGCTGGTGCGATCGAGGCGCTCATCGCCGTCCTCAGTGTGGAGCACGGCGTCATCCCGCCGACCCGCAACCTCACCGCGGCCGGCGTCGGGCCCGACATCGATCTCGATGTCGTCGCAGAGCGACGAGACGTCCCCCAGGAGGCCGTGCTCAGCAATTCCTTCGGCTTCGGCGGACAGAACGTCTCACTCATCGTCACCGGCGCCCGGCACCACGCGTCCCGTACGGCCTCGACGACACCATGACCCACGCGAACGCACCCTTGTCCGTGGAGGGTCGCCGCCGATTGATCGAACGTTGCAAGACCCGTCCGATCGCGCATGTCGCCGCAGAGATGGGGATTCCCGGGCAACGGCGTCGAAGTGGGTGAACCGGCACCGGCGACACGGCGAACTCGGGTTGGTCGATCGAAGCCCGACGCCGCACCATCAGCCGAGTGCGACACCAGTCGACGTGGTCACACGCATTGAGGAGATGCGGCGTGCCCTCAAGTGGTCGGCCACTCGCATCGCCCACGAGCTCGCCGTCGACGGGATTGTGATCTCGCGCCGCAAGGTCACCCGCCACCTGGCCGCCCTCGGTCTGAACCGGCGGAAGTTCATCGACCCCAACGGCAAGACCAACCGAGAGCTGCGGCCGGTGGCTATGAACCGGTAGATGAAGAACTTGGGGAGAACTACTCCCACCCACCCTCCGAAGAGGCCGGAGCTTCCGAAGTCGGGGAGGACGAACGGGTGTTGCTCTCGCTGCGGCACACCAATCCGCAACTGCACCTCGGGGTCCGGGAGGCGCGGGGGCCGAGGCCGCTGCCGAGTGGATTCGGCGCGGCGTGAGTGCTGCGGATCTGCGGCGGGCGTTGACCAGTGAGCTGCCCAAGGACGGCGTACGGTCCGCTGTCGGGTTCCTGCGCCACCGGCTCGTCCAGAAGCTTCCGGCGCCGGTGGCCGCCCAGTCCCCACCCGTCGCGCCGTCGCCCGTACGGGAGTTCGCCGTCTGTGAGGGGGAAGGCGAGGATCACGTCTTCCGTCCTGTCGGGGACGAGACCCTGTGCGGGCCGTGTGCCCGTGAGGCGAACCGGGCGTACTGGGCTGCCCGGCGGTCCGAGATGGCGATCGAACCCGATCCACTGCCGTGGCGGGAGCGGGTCGCGGCGATCATCGAGAGCGAGCAGGGGCGGGAGCGAGGGGCGGCAGCGGGTCCGTCTGCCGCTCTCGCCGCCACGCGCGCATCCGGCAACCTCCGTGATGCGGCGACGGGGTCGTAGGCTCGCGGTCACGGTCGCCAGGGACCGGCCGGGATGCCCATGGGCGGCGGCAGGCGGAAGGGGCACGCGATGGCGGACTTTCGGGAACTGAGGTTCAGGGCGGTCACGTCGTTCCAGCGGCACGTCGTGAACCCGCTCGCGAGACGGTCGGGGTCGCAGATCCTGCTGGAGACGAAGGGCCGGACCTCCGGGCTGCCGCGCCGTACCCCGGTCGGCGGTCGGCGGGTGGGCCAGGAGTTCTGGCTGGTCTCGGAGTTCGGGGAGAAGTCCCAGTACATCCGCAACATCCGGGCCGACCCCCGGGTCCGGGTCCGCATCGCGGGCCGCTGGCACACCGGCACCGCGCACCCGCTCCCCGGGGACGACGCCCGCGCCCGGCTCAGGACCCTGCCGCGCTACAACAGCGCGGTGGTACGGGCGTTGGGCACGGATCTGCTCACCGTGCGGGTGGATCTCGCGGACTGAACCCGGACATGAGCGTGCCCGGACGGTGGGCAACCGGCCGGGCACGTACGGGTGGTGATGCGTCGGATCAGTCGGTGATCTCGATCTTGCCGTTCTGGTCGCCGTTCGGGGCGGTGGGCTCCGGCTGGGCCGGGACCTCCGCCTTGCCGCCCTTGAGGTTCTTCAGCAGGGCGGCGATGTCGACTCCCGTGGTGGAGCTGAGGAGTTCCATGCCCTGGGCGACGTTGTCCGTGACCGTACGCGACAGCTGGCTCGCGCCGTCCGTCGAGATCACGGTCATCTTGTCGACGGCGCTCAGCGGCTCGGACGCCTTGGCGACGACCTGCGGCAGCACCTCGACCAGCATCTGGAGCACGGCCGCGTCGCCGTACTGCGCGAACGCGTCCGCCTTCTTCTGCATGGCCTCGGCCTCGGCGGCACCCTTCGCCGCGATGGCCGCGGCCTCCGCCTCGCCCTCGATGCGCACGGCGTCGGCGAGCGCCGAGCGGTGCAGCTTCTCGCCCTGACCGGTCAGCCGGGAGCGCTCGGCGTCCGCCTCGGCCTCCTTGACCTGGGCGATCCGGCGGGCCTCGGCCTCCTGCTCGGCCCGGTAGCGGGCGGCGTCGGCGGGCTTGCGGACCTTGGTGTCGAGCTCGCGGTCGGTCAGTGCGGCCTGGCGCTGGGCGACCTTCTCCTGCTCGGCGAGGATGTCCTGCTGGCGGGCGGCGTCGGCCAGCGGGCCCGCCGCGTTGGCCTGGGCGGCGGCCTCGTCCGTCTGCGCCTTGATCTCGGCCTGCTTCAAGTGGAGGGTCCGCTGCGCGATCGCGATCTCCTCCTCCGCCTTGAGCCGGGCCTGCTCGGCGGCACGCCGGGCGACCGCCTCGGCGATGTCCGCCTCCTGCTTGGCGCGGGCGGCCTCCGGGCGGCCGAGGTCCTCCAGGTAGGAACCCTCGGTGGTGATGTCCTGGATCTGGAAGGCGTCCAGGATCAGGCCCTGGCCGGAGAGGCTGGCCTCGGCCTCCTCGGCGACCTGGCTGGCGAATGCCGCCCGGTCGCGGATGATGTCCTCGACCGACATCCGGCCGACGATGGCGCGCAGCGCCCCGGAAAGCACTTCCTGGGTGAAGCGGACGATGCCGTCCTGCTGCTGGAGGAAGCGCTGGGCCGCGGCCCGGATCGTCTCCTCGCTGCCGCCCACCTTGACGATCGCGACGCCTTCGAGGTTGGACTTCACGCCGCGCAGGGTCACGGCGCCGCGCACGGCCACCGGGATCTGCCGGCTGGACAGGTCCAGGGTGAACTTCTGCTGGACGAACGGGACCACGAAGACCCCGCCGCCGACGACGACCTTCTGGCCGCTGTTGTCGATGCTGGTGCGGCCGGTCACCGGATCGGTCGACTTCTTGCCGCGGCGTCCGGTGATGATGAACGCCTCGCTGGGCCCGGCGACCTTGTAGCGGGTGATGACGGCGAGCGCGAGGAGTACCAGGAGTACGACGGCTCCGATGACTGAGATCACGACTGGGCTCATGAAGATGTCCCCCCTGCCTCCCTGAGGGGACGGCAGTTCGAGTCGGGCGGTACGGCGCGGTTCGGTGCGGCGCACCGCGGGTGTGTCGGTTGGGCGGTGGTCAGCGCTCGACGGGGCGGACCACGACCGAGGTGGTCGACAGTGCGGCCTCCACCCAGATCTCGGTGCCGCGTTCGACCGGCACCGGACTCTTCGCGGCGAGCTTCACCGGCTGGCCCCCGAGTCGCAGCAGGACCTCGCCGTAGCCGTCGGCCGGGATGGCCGTGACGACCGAGCCGGACGTACCGACGAGGTCGTCGCCGCGCGGTGTGGCGTCGGTCTGGTCTCGCATCAGCACCTTGCTGAACTTCCAGGTCAGCCAGGCCGCGACGAGCCCGGCCAGTACTCCGGCGGCGATCGCGGCGACCGTGCCGAGTCCGGTGGTGCCGAGCACGATCGCGCCTCCGAAACCGAGCATCGAGAGGAATCCGGCGATGACCGGGAGGGACAGGAGACCGTCGAAGAAGCCGCTCAGCACACCCCCGAAGAGCCCTTCGAGGATTCCGTCGAAGATCAAGGAAAGGGCGAGCAGAACGATTCCCGCAATGCCGAGACCGAGAAACAAGGTCACGTGATCCCCCTCCCCGATCTCCGAAATCCCCCGAACATTTCCGTCGAACTGGCTGGATGATCCCACACGCGCGCGGCAGCGGGTACTGCCGGGTTCCGGCAGTCTTTACGCGTTCTTGATGCCGGAGAGCTGTTCGGTGAGCGTGTCCAGCGACTGGTACGTGGCACCGAGCAGCGCGACATGCTTCCAGCGCAGCACCCCGTCGGGGCCGATGAGGAAGATCGCGCGGCGCACCCCGATCCCGGGCGCCGCGACGCCGTACGCCCGCGCGGTCTCCCGGTCGGTGTCCGCGAGCAGCGGCATCCGCAGGCCGTGGGCGCGGGCGAACGACTCATGGCTGTCCACATCCTGTGGACTGATTCCCCAGACCTCCGCGTCGAGTTCGTCGAAGGCCTCCAGGCCCGAGGAGTACGAGCAGAGCTGCTTGGTGCACACGGCCGTGTTGTCGCCCGGGTAGAACGCCAGGACCACGGAACGGCCGCGCGCCGCAGTGAGGGTGTAGTCGCGGCGTTCGAAGTCCTCGCCGCCGAGCAGGCCGCCCGGGAGTGTGAAGTCCGGTGCGCTCTCGCCGAGTTGTGGTGACGATCCCATGTCGTTTCCTCCGTGGTCCGGTGCTGCCGGGTTTCTTCCGTGCGTGTTCCGTACAGCATGCTCTCTACGGGTCCGGCTCCTTGCACCAGGAGGTACGTATGGCACAACCGCCGTCCGCCGCCCGCCCGTCCGCGGCCGTGCTCCTGCTGCACGGTGGCGCGGAGACGGGCCTGGCCGCGCCGCTGCCCGGCCCGCTGAACCTGCCCGGCGTGCGGATGCGTCCGTTCGCCCGGTCCATCGCCGGGGCGACGGGCGGCGGTGCCGAGGACGTTCTCGTACGCACCGCCCGCTATGCCCACCGCGGCTGGAACGGCCTCCGCGAGGATCCGCTCCACGACACCGTGCGCGCCCTGGACGCCCTGCGCCGTGAGGCCGGGGAGATCCCGGTGGTCCTGGTCGGCCACTCGATGGGCGCCCGTGCCGCGCTCCGTGCCGCCGGTCACCCGCTGGTGCGCGGGGTGGTCGGCCTCGCCCCGTGGTGCCCGGCCGGCGACCCGGTCGACCAGCTGGCGGGCCGCGACGTCGTCCTGCTGCACAGCACCCGGGACCGGATCACGAGCCCCCGCGCGTCCCAGCACCTCACCGCCCGGGCCCGGCTGGCCGGTGCCCGCTCCTGTCTGGTCGCGATCCGGCGCAGCGACCATGCGATGGTGCGTCGCGCCGGGGAGTGGCACGCGCTGACCACTCGGATCGTCACCGGCCTGCTGGACCTGGGCCCGCTCCCCGCGCCGGTCGTGACGGCCCTCGGGCTCCCGCCGGACGCTCCGGCGGTGGACGGCACCCTCGACCTGGATCTGCTGGAAGCCTGACGGGTCAGAGGGCGGCGCCGTGGTGCAGGGGCGGGGGAACGGGCGCACCCTGGTAGGGAGGTGATCGTCATGGCGATGACTACTGTCGGATGGCATGTCGAACTGGAATTCGAAGAAGATACCCATCGCACCCGCGCGGCCGCCCTGGTGCGGCTCCCGGACGGGACCGAGATGCGGGCCCATGGGTATGCGAGCCGCCACCCCTCCGACAAGGACCAGCCGAGGGTGGGAGAGGAGATCGCGGGAGCCAGAGCACTCAACGAACTGGCGATGAAGATGCTGACGAAGGCGCACGACGAGATCGACGAGGCGTCCGGCCGGACCTCGCACCCGCTCACCTGACGCGGGGGCCGAGGACGGTACATGTCCCGGGGCCGGCCCGCACGACGAGCGCCGGCCCCGGGCTGCGGATGCGCGGCGGGGACGGGCAGCCGACGATTGAGTGCCGGGCAGCGGGTGGTCCGCGCCCTCCCCAGGAGGTTGACGTGCAGGCCGATGCGTACGCCGACAGCCACGTGCCGTTCGACCCCCGTGCCCTGGCGGCCCTGGTCGACGGAACGATGGCAGGGGTGGGCGTGCTCGACACCGGGCTGCGCTATCTGTACGTCAACCCCGCTCTCGAACGGCTCAACGGCATCCCGGCCGCCGAACACCTCGGACGCACGGTCTCCGAGCTCCTCCCCGGGGTCGACGCGCGCGAGGACATGATGCGGGCGGTGCTCGCCGACGGGAAGCCCCGCGAGATCACATCCAGCGGATTCACCGCCGCGGCCGCCACGGTCCGGCGGTACTGGCACGGGGCGTACCACCGGCTGGAGATCGACGGGCGAATCGTGGGGCTGGCCGGGATCGTGCTGGAGGTCATGGCCTCGGACCGGGGGCAGCGCGAGCTGGAGCAGGCCCGGCGGCATCTGACCCTGCTCGACACCGCGGCCGCCCGGATCGGCACCACCCTGGACATGGACACCACCTGTGCCGAACTCGTCGACCTCGTCGTGCCGGGGCTGGCGGACATCGCGACGGTCGAGGTGTTCCCGCCGGACGTCGCCCCACCGGTCCGGCCCGCACCACCCGGCGTGCTGCGGCTGCGCCGGGCCGCGCTGCGGGCCGTGCCCGGACTGCGCGACGAGTTGCGGGGGTTCGGGCTGACCGGCGACTACATCGACTACCAGGAGGGCGCGGCCGTACCGCGCTGCCTGGCGGCCAACCAGCCCGTCGTGGAGAACCTCACCACCGACGAACAGCTCGCCCGCTCCGCCCCCGGCCCCGAACGGCTCGCCGCCTACCGGGCCCTCGGGATGCACTCGGCGGTCATCGTGCCGCTCACCGTGCGCAGCGGCCCGCTCGGCATCCTCGGCCTGATCCGGGCGGGCGACTCACCGGTCTTCACGGACGAGGACGTGGTGATCGCCCGGGAACTCGCCGGCCGGGCCGCCGTCGACCTCGACCACGCCCGCCGGTACGCCCACGAGCACACCATCGCCCTGGAGCTCCAGCGCTCCCTGCTGTCCGAGCCGCGCCCGCCGCACCCGCACATCGAGATCGCCACCCGCTATCTGCCGGCCGACCGGAGCGTGATGGTCGGCGGCGACTGGTTCGACGTCATCCCGCTGCGGGACGGGCGGCACCTCAAGGCGATGGGCGATGTGATGGGGCACGGGATGGAGGCCGCGGTCGCCATGAGCCACTACCGCTCCCTGCTGCGGATGCTCGCCGACGACGAGCTGCCGCCGCACCGCATCCTGGAACAGCTGGACCGGATGGTCGAGCGGTCCGGACTGGACCGGGCGGCGACCTGTCTGCTGGCCGTCGTCGACCGGTTCGGCGGGGCGTGCGAGGTGGCGAGCGCCGGGCATCTGCCGCCGGTGCTGATCGATCCGCTGACGGGCGCCAGGGTGTGCGACGAGGTGGCGGTGGGACCGCCGCTCGGCACCGGGTTCGGCGGTTACCGCACGACGCTGCTGGAGTTCGATCCGGGCACGGTGCTGTTCCTGTACACCGACGGTCTGGTCGAGCGGCGCGACGAGGACATCGACGTCTCGGTCGGCCGTCTCAAAGAACTGGCCATGCCGGCCGGCGGCAGCCTCGACGACCTGTTGAACGACGTTCTCGAACGGTTCGGTCCGGGCGCCGAGGACGACATAGCCGTGCTGGCCTCCCGCACCCGGCCTCCCGCCGCTCACTGATCCGCGTACGGGCGGCGGGTCAGCCCAGTTCCAGGCTGGTGATGCCGAACAGGCCGGTGCGGTCGATGTCCGGTGCCGGTCCCGTGTACATCCGGGCGGTCTCGAACGACGGGGTGAGGCCCAGCTGTTCGGCGAGCCGCACGGCCGCCGGGTTGACGTCGGGCACGTCGATCGCGACCGGGACGCCGGGATCGGTCGCCGCCAGCGCGCCGACCAGGGCGCCCGCCACCTCGGGTGATTCCGCGTACACGGGGCCGATCCGGGACGAGGTGCGGCAGGGGCGCAGCACGGCCAGGCCGCACAGTTCCCCGTCGCGGACGGCGGCGAGCGAGGTGCGGGTGGGGTGGGCGATCCACGGCGCGAGGAAGCTGTCCCGGTCGGCCGGGAAGAAGCGCCGGTCGTAGGCGGCGAGCCGGTCGAAGGGCACCGAGCGGCCGTCGACGAGCTCCGTGCCGGCCGGGGCGGACGGACCGGTGGGCGGCAGGCCCTCGTAGCGCATGTTCGTCCACACCGAACGGAAGCCGGACTTACGGTAGTTGGGCTGCTGGGCCACCACCCCGTCGAGGCCGGTGTTGCGCCCGTCCAGCCGTGCCATCCCGGCCCGCCAGAGCCGGCTGCCGTACCCCTGGCCGCGCAGGTGCGGGCGGGTGAGGTAGAAGCCGAGGAACCCGAAGCCGGAGCCGTAACGGACCACGGAGACGCAGGAGGCCGGTTCGCCGTCGAGCCGGCCGATCAGGAAGCCGCGCGGGTCGGTGGCGAAGAAGGCGTGACGGTCGGTCAGCCCGGGGTTCCAGCTTTCCTCGTGGGCCCAATCGGCCAGCATCGTGAGGTCGTCGGCGCTTGCGGTGGTGATCTCGAAGTTCGGCACGGGGCACCTGTACCCGGCAGGCGACCGTTTCAACGGTGGTTCTCCGTCACCACCCGGTCCATAGCGGGTGGTTGACGAGCAGCGCGACGGCGGTGGGTGGTTTTCGCTGCTAGAGCCCCAACGTCCGGTTCTGCGACTGGTATTCAGCGAAAGCCGCCAGTAGATCCGACCGCTGAAAATCAGGCCACAGGGTTTCCCGAAAGTGCAGATGTGTGTCAGATGCCTGCCACAGGAGAAATCCCGAGAGTCGCCGTTCCCCAGAAGTCCGAATGATCAGATCCGGCGGAGGGGCTTCCGTACTGGAGAGATGTCGGGAGACCTCTTCTGCGCCTATCTCTGCTGCGCTGTACGTTGGATTGCTGGATTCCCTCAACGCATTCCCGACCGCCCGGATTATCTCCTTGTGACCGTTGTAGGCGATGGCCAGGTTCACTACTTTTCTGGCTTCTCCTGGGAGGGGTCCGGAGGCGGGAATCAGGACATTGGCGAGTTCGGTCGGCAGTGTATCGATTTCCCCGATGGCTCGGGTGTTCCAGTCACTATTCTCCTGGAGTGAGACGACCAGCTCCCGGATTACATCCAGCAAGGGGAGAAGTTCATCCGAAGGTCGCTGGAGATTTCTTTCCGACAGAAGGAAAATCGTTACGATTTCCGCACCCAGTTCGTCGCACCAGGCGAGGGCGTCATGTACTCGCCTAGCGCCTTCCCGGAATCCCTCGACGACGGGTACGTGATGGCCTTTCGCCCAGCGCCGGTTTCCGTCGGCAATGAGGGCAACATGCCGGGGGGCTTCGGCGGTGCGGTTAAGAGTCTGTGCCACGAAATTCCCGTTCCGTTCGGCCGGATTCCTCAAGCGTCCAAGCCATAGGCGCATCTTGGTACGTGCAATTGTGTGTCACATCTTCACCGAAAATGAGTACGATTCCTCGTCGTCTTCGGCCCGTCCAATGTAGTTGTAGCAGCAAATACCCGGTATCCCGAAGACGCCTCCATCGACCTCGAACGAGTCCCGCATCTTTATTCCGGCCATCACGCGGTGCAGGGTGGCGCGCTCGCTGGGTTCGAGGTCCTTTGCTGCATAGCCGATCAGCGCTGCCAGGTTGTCTTCGATTTTCTCTGCTGCGGTGCTTCGGGCCTGCATATTTGAGTCAACAGACTCCTGGACTACGCTGAAGCCGTACTGTGCGGCAATGAACAGCTGCTCCAGTTCAAGGCCGTACCCAAAGCAGTAGCTCTTTTCTGTGAATATTGAAGCAAGCTCCCTGGTGTACGCCCGCATACCAGATGCAGTGTCAGCTATTTGGTATCCGGTAACCCGTGTGATGAGTGAACTGAGCCCATCTGTAACCGCCCCCCGGTGGGAGTCCAGAGAGTCAAATCGGTTTCCGTAACGATTGGCTACGACCATTCCGACCTGCGGATTGCTCGATACCCTCTCGACGAGTCTTGCGACTTGCGCCGGAGGCTGCTTCAAATGCCCGTCCATCTGAACGAAGATCCTTGAGTCGGATTCGCCGAGTGCGATGCGAAGGCCGGCCCTGACTGCTTCCCCTTTGCCGACTGGGCCCTTGATGCTTGCAACCCATACCGCAGACCCCGTGAGTTCTTTCACGGCCTCTGCTCTGTCGAGGTCGAGCGTTTCATCGTTCAGAACTACAACAAAACCCGAAAATATATCTTCCAGTTGCGCGAACGTGCTTTTTATTTCCGTGTCGGCAACTCTATATGCTGGAATAATGCAGATTGGTTCCATTGCTTTTCCTGGCTCATTGAATGCTAATTGTATGGCTGCTGCTAAATTTGAATGTGTGATGTCGGTCGAGTGTGTGGGCGGCGATGGGTAGGCCGACCGGCCCGGCCTCGCGCTCCTCGCGTAGTTCGCGCAGGGGCGGGGCCTATTTCTCCGGCTCGCCATGCACTGTGGTGCCGTTTTCGCCGACCGGCCCCTGCCCGCCCCTGGCGTCCTCCAGCAGGGAGAGCGCGAACTGCAGCAGCTCCGGCGGGAGACGGTCCTCGTCGAGGCCGCGCCCGGCTACGCCGACGATGTCCCCCGTACGCCGCTTCGCGAGGAACTGCAGTCCGGCGACGACATCGTCGACGACCACTGACTCTTCCTTGAAGAACCGCCAGTCCACGCCGAAGCCCAGGCCGAGCGCCTTGAGGATGTCCTCGGACGGCTGAGTGACCTTTCCGGCAAGGATGTTGGAGAAGTAACTGTGCGAGAGCGATCCGCCGCGTTCCTTGACCAGATCGGCGAAGACGCGCCCGGAGATCTTCTGGCCGGGGAACGTCTTCTCCACCATGTACTCGACCTTCTGCTGCAACGTCCGCAGCTCCGGTGTGCGTTCCTCGACGCGGTCCATCCGGCCCCCCACGTATCCGCTTCCGCCTGGTCGGCGTTCACGGTCGTCGATTCGGTCAACGGGCTCGTACTGTAACGAACCCTGACGTGGCGTCCCTCGGTGCGGTAGGCGGTACGGGAACGGACTTGCGTAAACACGTAACGTCACTGTTAACTCGAAAAAACACGGGCAGGGGATCACGAGGGGAGTCCCCTGCCCGTGAAAGTGACGCGGTCCGCACGAATTCACTGCGGACAAAAGGTTCATGACGCGCATACAGGCCATGCGGGCATGGGTGCAGCCCTTCACGACGGGGGATGCGTGAAGGGCTACTCGTGCATTATGGCTGCTGGTCAGGCCGTCATCAACTGGCCTCGGGTCCGGTGGGTGACGGGAGCTGGACCGCGGGGCACGGCGAGGGCGGGTCGGTGAGGGTCTGCGCCGGAGGCTCGGTGTGCGCGAGCGGGTATGCGACGTGGCGGAACCGAATTTCACGTGCAAGTGGAATCGAATTTCACGCAGTGTCCGGCGGGATGTTCGGCGGGAATTAATTGCGTACCCGTGGAGTGAAATTACTTCCCGGCCCGGTTGCTTCCGCCGTGCTATTCTGGAAGCTGCTGCAGTTGTGGTTCCCGAAGACTGTTTTCCGGTGCTTTCCGGATGGGGTAATCATTGCGGCGACGTGGGATCCGCGCGGTGCGAATCCCCGGGAACTGCCCCCATGAAGGAGATGGATATGGCTACTGGCACCGTCAAGTGGTTCAACGCGGAAAAGGGCTTCGGTTTCATCGAGCAGGACGGCGGCGGTCCAGACGTCTTCGCCCACTACTCGAACATCGCTGCCACCGGCTTCCGTGAGCTCCAGGAGGGCCAGCGGGTGAACTTCGATGTCACGCAGGGCCAGAAGGGCCCGCAGGCGGAGAACATCACCCCGGCCTGATCCCACCGCTCCGGCGCCGACGCGCTGAGACGACTTGTGCGACCGGGGCCCGCACCTTCGGGTGCGGGCCCCGGTTCGCTGTTGTTCCGGGGGTCCGCCCGAGCCACCCCGGCACGACTCATTTTTCGCAGCCGGGCTCCGTCCAGGCTTGTCAACGGCCCGTTCCTGCGATTCCTGCGCCGCCCGCCGCCGCAGCGAATTCCTCGATACGCGCCATATCGAGGAAGGGTTCCGTATGGACCGCGACCGCACAGCACGCTCGAACGACCGGTATTCCCGCACCCGCTCCGGCACCCCCGCCCGGCGTTCCGGTGCTTTTGGCCGCAGGCCCACCGCCGCGCAGGGTGAACTCGCGCTGCCGGACACCATCACCCCGGCGCTGCCCGCCGTATCGGCCTTCGCGGAGCTGGACCTGCCCGAGCCGCTGCTGTCGGCGCTCACCGCCGAGGGCGTCAGCACGCCCTTCCCGATCCAGGCGGCCACCCTGCCGAACTCCCTCGCGGGGCGCGACGTGCTGGGCCGCGGCCGGACCGGCTCCGGCAAGACGCTCGCCTTCGGCCTGGCCGTGCTGGCCCGTACCGCGGGCGGCCGGGCCGACGCCCGCCGGCCGCTGGCCCTGATCCTCGTTCCCACCCGGGAACTGGCCCAGCAGGTCACCGACGCGCTCACCCCGTACGCCCGCGCGCTCAAGGTACGTCTGGCCACCGTCGTCGGCGGCATGTCGATCGGCAGGCAGGCCGCCGCGCTGCGGGGCGGCGCGGAGGTCGTCGTCGCCACCCCGGGCCGGCTGACGGACCTCGTCGAGCGCCGCGACTGCCACCTGGACCGGGTCGCCGTCACCGTCCTCGACGAGGCCGACCAGATGGCCGACATGGGGTTCCTGCCGCAGGTCACCGAACTGCTCGACCAGGTGCGGCCGCAGGGCCAGCGGCTGTTGTTCTCGGCGACCCTGGACCGTGACGTCGACCTGCTGGTCCGCCGCTATCTGCACGACCCGGTGGTCCACTCGGTCGACCCCGCGGCCGGTGCGGTGACGACGATGGAGCATCACCTGCTGTATGTGCAGGGCGCGGACAAGTACGCCACCACGACCGAGATCGCGGCCCGCGACGGCCGGGTGCTCATGTTCCTGGACACCAAGCACGCCGTGGACAAGCTCACCGGCCATCTGCTCGGCAGCGGGGTGCGGGCCGCCGCGCTGCACGGTGGCAAGTCCCAGCCGCAGCGCACCCGCACCCTGGACCGGTTCCGGACCGGGCAGGTCACGGTGCTGGTCGCCACGAACGTCGCGGCGCGCGGGATCCACATCGACAACCTGGACCTGGTCGTCAACGTCGATCCGCCGAGCGACCACAAGGACTACCTGCACCGCGGCGGCCGTACCGCCCGTGCCGGTGAGTCCGGCAGCGTCGTCACGCTGGTGCTGCCGGGACAGCGCCGGGAGATGACCCGGCTGATGGCCGACGCCGGGATCACCCCGAAGATCGCCCAGGTCCGTTCCGGCGAGGCCGAACTGAGCCGGATCACCGGCGCCCGGAAGCCCTCGGGGGTGCCGGTCGACGGCGCCGCACCGGTGCCGGAGCGGGCCGGGAGCGGCGGCTCGGCCTTCCGGGGCCTGGGCAGCCGCCCCACGACGGCGGGCCGGTCACGCCGTTCCGACCTGCCCACCGCGGAGGCCCGCGCCGCCGCGAAGCAGCGCCGCACCAACCGCGGCGGGTAGGCCGTGTCCGCGGGCACGGCCCAGCAGGTCACCGGCCGCCCGCGACCCGCAGGACCGTCCCGGTCACGTAGGACGCCTCGCCCGACAGCAGCCAGGCGATCGCTGCCGCGATCTCCGGGGCGGACCCGACGCGGCCGAGCGGGATGCCGGGGGCGGCCGCGTTCGCGCGGTCGGGGTCGCCCGCCGTGGCGTGCATATCGGTGTCGATCATGCCGGGGGCGACCGCGTTGACCCGGATGCCGTCGGGCCCCAGTTCCTTGGAGAGCCCGAGCGTCAGCGCGTCCGTCGCCGCCTTCGTCGCGGCGTAGTGGACGAAGTCCCCGGGGCTGCCGAGCGTGGCGGCGGCCGAGGAGACATTGACGATCGCGCCCGCCCCGTGGGCCGCCATGTCCCGCGCGGCCCGGCGGCAGCACAGCAGGTAGCCGAGGAGGTTCACGTCGACGACGCGGCGCAGCGTCTCGGCGGACGCGTCGGCGAGCCGCCCGAGCGGGCCGGTCACCCCCGCGTTGTTGACCAGCCCGGTGACGGGGCCGAGCTGCTCGGCCGCCGTGTCGAAGAGGCGTTCCACATCGGCCTCCTCGGCGGTGTCCACCCGCACCGTGACACAGCGCGCCCCCGTGGCCCGTACCGCCGCCGCGGTCCGCTCTGCGGCCTCGGCGTTGCTCACGAAGCCCAGGGCCAGGTCATGCCCGTCCGAGGCCAGACGGATACAGGTCGCGGCGCCGATTCCCCGGCTGCCGCCGGTGACGACGGTGACGGGGCGCGACGACGGAGTGATGCTGCTGTCGGGCACGGGAGGCCTCTCGCTTCGCTCTCGGACGATGAAGATCACGTGGATCAGGCGGTTCGCACGGTTCACGCGGTCCACGCGGACCGCGCAGATCATGCGGATCGTGCAGACCTGCGGATCATGTAGCGAATCACCGCGGGCACCGGCGGATCAAGGCCCGCCGGCCGGGTGACGGCACCGGGGCGGGGGCGCGCCGCGGCGCCTGCTGTTGGGGTGGTGCCGGGCCGGGAACCGGCGTGGTGCCCCGCGCGGGGCGCGGACGGTTGCCTAGCGTCGGCGCCTGACGGACCGCTGTCGGCGCGGAACGGGCTGAACTGCCCGGCGCTCGGTGACGGCTCCTCCTCAACGGCGTTCCCCTGCCTCCGCCTCGCATTGCGGTGGCAGGGGGCGCCGACCGCTCCTCCCGCTACGACCAGAGCGCCCGCGCCAGCGCGACCCCGGCGAACGCCGCGCCCAGCCCCGCCGCCACGCTCGCCACCGCATTGGCCACCGCGTAGGACCTGGCGCCGTCCTCGGCCAGCCGCAGCGTCTCGTAACCGAACGTCGAGTACGTGGTGAGCGCCCCGCACAGTCCCGTACCGAGCAGCAGTTGCAGATGCGAGGAGGCGGCACCGGCCGTCACCGCGCCGGTCAGCAGGCCCAGGACCAGTGAACCCGTCACGTTGACCGCGAAGGTCCCCCACGGGAAGACGCTGTCGTGCCGGGACTGCACCGCCCGGTCGGTCAGATAGCGCAGCGGCGCCCCGACCGCCGCCCCGACGACCACCAGGAGCCAGTTCACCGGCCCCGCTCCCGTTCGTCGCCGAAGCGGACGATCTCGCACTCGTCCAGGACGGCCAGACCGCCGTCCGCGACCAACTCCTCGATGAGCGGCAGGAACGCCCTGATCCGCGCCTCGGTGTCCACGATCACGACCGCCACCGGCAGGTCCTCGCTCAGCGAGAGCAGCCGCTGGGTATGGATCATCGACGAGGCGCCGAAACCCTCGATGCCGCGGAACACGCTGGCGCCCGACAGCCCGGCCCGGTGCGCCCGGTGCACGATCTCCGTGAAGACCGGCCGGTGGTGCCACCCGTCGGACTCGCCGACGAGAACCGTCAGGCGAAGGCCCCGTTCCGTGTCCGGCGTCGTCATGAATGCCTCCAGGCCAGCACGCGGCGGGTCGCCCACACCGCACTCCACACCGCCGCGAGGGCCGCGAACAGCGTCAGTCCCAGATATGCCAGACCGGCGCGGGCCCGGCCGCCGTCGATCAGGCGCTGGATGTCCACCGCGTACGTCGAGAACGTGGTGAACCCGCCGAGTACCCCCGTACCGAAGAACGGCCGCACCAGCCGGTGCGCCGACCGGGCCTCGCTGATCACCACCATGAACACGCCGATCACCGCACATCCGACGACATTCACGATCAGTGTCGTCCAGGGGAAGCCGCCCGGGGCGGTGGGCCAGATCAGCGCGGCTCCGTAGCGGGCGGACGCTCCGATCGCACCGCCGAGCGCGATCACCGCGACGACGGAACCTTGGGGATTGGGGGCTCCCATGGGCACATGTCTCCTGCCTGCTGCACGCACCAGGCTATCGCCGCCCCCCGCGCCGGGCCCACCGCACCATCGGCGGGCCCGCCGACCTCCGCACCGGTGCGCGACCTACCAGGTCTTGCCCGGGGGCTGCCTGGTGGTGACGTTGACGCGGTTGAAGAGGTTCGTCAGACCGATCGCGAGGACCAGGGCCGAGAGCTGCTTCTCGCTGAAGTGGCGGGCGGCCTCGTCCCAGATGGCGTCCGGCACCGGGTCGGAGCGGTCGCTGAGCCGGGTCGCGTGCTCCGCGAGCGCCAGCGCGGCACGCTCGGCGTCGGTGAAGTACGGCGCGTCGTTCCAGGCCGACACGGCGAAGAGCCGCTCGTCGGTCTCACCGGCCTTCCTGGCATTGCGTACGTGCCCGTCGACGCAGAAGGTGCAGCCGTTGATCTGGCTGACCCGCAGCCCGACCAATTCGAGTGTGGTCTCCGGCAGTCCGCCCTTGCTGATGGCCTTGACCAGGCCCAGTACGGGGGGCAGGGCCTCGGGAATGATCTCGGCCGGGTTCTCGATTCGTGCCTGCATGATGTTTCTCCTTCGATGTCCGTCGCGGCCGCGGCTGCGTTCTCGCCGCAACCTCACTGCACTGACGGACGGCGGAGGGGAAATGTGACAAGGGCGGCGGCCAGGTGCCTCACCGTGTCCGCCGGAGGGCGCTGCACAGCCCGTTCTCCTCGTGACCCTGGCCCGGAGCTGCCGTATCAGCGTGGAGTCGCTGTCGCTGTCGCTGTCGCTGTTGCCGTCGCTGTTGCCGTCGCCCTCGCGGGAGCGGCATCGCGCGCGCTCGCACGGTGGCCGGCGCAGCGGGTTGAACTCGGGGAACTCCGGTGCCGCTGTCCGTCCTGACCATGCAGAACCGCTCCCTGGTGTCCTACGCCGAGTCTGCGCAGCGAGGTCGGCTCGAAACGGGAGAGCAACTCCGTGGTGCGGCCCGGTGCTGGACGTTCCCGCCGTCTCGTTCGCCTCCTTCGTGGCGGGCGTCAAGGCTGGAGAGAGTTCGGCTCCGTCTGACCGCTCCGTCCAGCGCATGCGATCCGGAAGTGCCCATCGCGCACCGCGCGGTGGGGCTCCTCGTCGGCGCCATCGTGCGGTTGACGCTCATCAACTCCGGGTTCAGGCTGAAGCGTTGTCCCAGGTGTCTACCTGGGCAACGGGAACGCCTGCGGCGACCGCGCGGTCTCCGACTTCCTGACGACGGGGACGCGGCCGGGGCGCGACGCGTACTGCGCGGACTGATCGCGACATCGCTGCGGCTGAGCGAGCGCCCCGCTCAGTCGCAGCCCGGCGTCACATGTCCGCTGTTCCTGGCCTGTGCCAGCAGGGAGACGACCTCCTCGTCGGACGTCTGCCCGAAGTCCCGGTACCACTCGCCGACCGCGTAGAACAGGCGCGGCACCGACAGGCACACCACCTCGTCCGCGCTCCGGCGCAGTCGCACGACCGCCTCCGGCGGAGCCACCGGCACGGCCGCCACCACCCGGGCCGGCTGCTGTGCCCGTACCACCAGGCAGGCCGCCTCGGCCGTGGCGCCGGTCGCGATGCCGTCGTCCACGACGATCACCGTCCGGCCGCCGAGCGGGGTCCGCGCCCGGCCGGCGCGGTACGCCTGCGCCCGTCGTACGAGCTCCGCCTCCTCGACCCGTTCGACCGCCGCGAGATCCTGCTTGCCGGCCCACAGCCGGCCGACGACGTCGTCGTTGAGGACCCGCACCCCGCCCTCGCCGATGGCGCCGAACGCCACCTCCTCGTGGTGCGGTACACCGAGCTTGCGAACGACGATCACATCGAGTTCGGCGCCGAGTGTCTGCGCCACCTGGAAGGCCACCGGGACTCCGCCGCGGGGCAGTCCCAGCACGACGGGGTTCTCCCGCTCAAGGTGGCGGAGCGCCTCGGCCAGCTGTTGGCCCGCGTCGACACGGTCGGCGAACAGCACGGTGGTTCACCCCCATCCAGAGGAGACAGGGCCGCATGCGTACGTGCCCCACCGGCTTCCCTACTTCGAAACAACCCCATGTGCGGCGACCCCGCAACTCGGGCAAGGTCTGTTGTATGGGACGAATCGGAGCGGTCCTGATCGATATCGACGGAGTGCTCACGGTGGCGTGGAAACCACTGCCCGGCACCGTCGCGGCGATGCGGCGGCTGCGCGAGACGGGTGTCCCGCTGGCCCTGGTCACCAACACCACCTCCCGCACCCGCGCCTCGATCGCCGCGGAACTGGCGGGCCAGGGCTTTCCCGTCACGGCCGAGGACATCCTCACCGCCCCGGCCGTCACCGCGGCGCACCTGCGCGAGCACCACCCCGGCGCCCGCTGTCTGCTGATCAACTCCGGGGACATCCGGGACGATCTGACGGGCGTGACCCTGGTCGACGAGGACGAGGAGTCCGGCCACGACGAGGCGCCGGACGTCGTCGTCATCGGCGGGGCCGGGGACGCCTTCGGCTACGCGGAGCTGAACCGCGCCTTCCACCATCTGCAGCGCGGCGCCGGGCTCGTCGCCATGCACCGGAACCTGTACTGGCGCACGGCCACCGGGCTCGATCTCGACACCGGGGCCTTCCTCCTGGGGCTGGAGCGGGCGGCCCGCGTCGAGGCGGAGATCACCGGCAAACCGGCCGGATCGTTCTTCGCCGCGGCCCTGGCCCACCTCGGCGTCACCGCGTCCGAGGCCCTGATGGTGGGCGACGACATCGAGTCCGATGTGCTGGCGGCCCAGTCCGCGGGGCTCACCGGCGTCCTCGTCAGAACCGGCAAGTACCTCCCCGAGACGCACCGGGCGGCCGCGGGCACCCCGGACCAGGTGATCGACTCCTTCGCCGACCTTCCCGAACTGCTGGAGCGGCTGTAGCGGCCGACGCCCTCAGGATGCCTCAGGACACGGGCGTCGTCTTGGGGATCTCGCCCTCGGTCGTGTTCACGTCGATGACGGAGAACGCCGCACCCTGCGGGTCCGTCAGCGCGGCGAACCGGCCGAACGGCATGGTCATCGGGCCGAACTGCAGGACGCCGCCGCGCTCGGTGGCCTTCGCCACCGCCGCGTCGCAGTCGGCGACGGTGAAGTACACGTTCAGGAACGGCGGAACCTCGGGCGGGAAGTCGTCGCCCATCTTCATCCGCCCCATGACGGTCTTGTCGCCGAGGTTGAACATCCTGAAGTCGACGTGCTCGTCCGCCATCTTCACCATCGAGTACGGGAAGACGGCGGGGAAGAAGGCGTCGGACTTCTCGGGCTCCCGGGTGAAGACCTCGGCCCAGCAGAACGCACCGGGCACCGCCTGTGCCTCGAAGCCCTCGTGGGTGCCGGCCTGCCACACGCCGAAGACGACGCCGCTGGGGTCGCGGGCCAGCAGCATCGTGCCGAACTCGCCGACCCGCATGGGGTCCATCAGCGTCTCGCCGCCGTTGTCGCGGATCTTCGCGGCGGTGGCCTCGGCGTCCGGTGAGGCCAGGTAGAGGCACCAGGCCGAGTGGCTCTCCATGCCGGGCATCGGGGGCACCACAGCGGCGACCGCCTTGCCGTCGGCGTACGCCTGCGTGTAGTTGCCGAACTCGGCCGCGGACTCGCCGAACGTCCAGCCCAGCACATCACCGTAGAAGCTCTTCGCGCCCTCCAGGTCGGCGAACATCGCGTCGGCCCAGCACGGTGTGCCCTCCGGTTGTACAGCCATGACCCTGACTCCTTCGCACTCGGTGGGTGGTCCGGTTTGTCACGCTAGCCAGCCGCCCGGCTCCCCGCGCGTCGGAAACGGCGGGGCCGGGACGGGCGCGCGGCACCGGTGAGGGCCATCCGGGTGGCCGCCGGACTACGCGGCTCGGTACGCCTACGAGGGCCCGGAGGCGCCCCGGTCCTGCGGCGGGTCCACCCGCACCAGGCCCGACTGGTAGGCCATGGCAACCAGTTGCGCCCGGTGCCGGGCGCCCAGCTTCGTCATCGCCCGCCCGACGTGGGTGCGTACGGTCAGCGGGCTCACGTGCATCCGCCCGGCGATCTCGTCGTTCGACAGGCCCTCGGCGGCCTGCGCCATGACCTCGCGCTCGCGGGCGGTCAGGACGTCCAGGCACCCGGGCGCGGCGACGCCGCCCTCCGGGCGGGCGAGGTAGCGGGTGATGAGGGCCCGGGTGGCGGCGGGCGACAGCAGCGTGTCACCCGAGGCCACTGTCCGGATCGCGTCCAGCAGTTCCTCGGGGCCGACGTCCTTGCCGAGGAAGCCGCTCGCGCCCGCGCGCAGGGCTCGGGCCACGTACTCGTCGATCTCGAACGTGGTGAGGATGAGGATGCGGGTCGCCCGCAGCGCCTCGTCGCGGCAGATCTCCTCGGTGGCCGCCAGCCCGTCCGTGCCCGGCATGCGGATGTCCATCACGACCACGTCCGGCGCGGTGGCGCGGGCCTTCTCCACCGCCTCCCGGCCGTCCGCCGCGACACCGACGACCTCCATGTCGTCGTTCGACTCGATCAGCAGCCGGAAGGTCCCGGCCAGCAGCGCCTGGTCATCGGCCAGCAGTACCCGGATGGTCACCGCGCCGTCCTCTCCTCTTCGTCGTCCCCGTCGTGCTGTCCGGGCTCCGTCGTCTCCAGGGGAAGCTCCGTGGTCACCTCGAAGCCTCCGTCCGCCCGGTGCCCGGCGGCCAGCCGGCCGCCGGCGGACAGGGCCCGTTCGCGCATGCCGATGAGACCGTAGCCCGGCGTGCCCGCCGTCGGCGGCGCGTGCCCGTCGTCGGAGACGGTGAGCGTGAGCAGCCGGCGCGAGTAGCCGAGGCGGACCGAGGCGGTCGCGCCGCCCGAGTGCTTGGTGACGTTGGTCAGCGCCTCCTGCACGATCCGGTACGCGGTCAGGTCCGCGCCCGGCGGCAGCGGCCGGGCCTCGCCCTCCACGGACACCGACACGACGAGACCCGTGTGCTCGAACGAGGCGATCAGCTCCGGGAGCCGGGCCAGCCCGGGAGTCGGCTCCAGCGGTGTCTCCGGGTCGCCCTCGCGGCGCAGCAGCCCCACGGTCGCCTTGAGTTCGCGCAGTGCGGAGGACGTGGTGCCGGCCAGCTGGTCGAGCATCTTCTGCGCCTGGTCGGGCTTGCTGCGCAGCAGGTACGCGGCGGTGGCCGCCTGCGCGTGGGCGAGGGCGATGTGGTGCGCGACGATGTCGTGGAGCTCGCGGGCGATCCGGGTCCGCTCCTCGCCCACCCGCTGCCGCGCCTCCTCCTCACGGGTGCGTTCCGCCAGCTCGGCCCGGGCCTCCACGGCGGCGAGATGGTCACGCCGGGTCCGTACCGACTCACCGACGGCGCCCGCCAGCAGGACGCACGAGAGGGTGCCGATCTGATCGGGCCGCAGCAGTGCGCCCTTGCCCCAGCCGACGGAGACGATGACGAGGGCGACGGCCACCCCGGCCGTGTACACCGTGGTCGTGCGGAGGTCCGTACGCAGGGCCAGGAGGTAGAGGGCGACCAGGGCGGCGCCGGCGACGCCGGGGCTGGGGTCGAAGCCGATGCGGCCGCCCATGACGCCCAGGACACCACCGCACACCGTCGTCACCGCCACCACCGTGCGCGGGAATCTGCGCTGCCCCAGCAGCAGAACGGCGGAGGGTACGACAGCGGCCAGGGAGAAGGCGGGCATCGGGGCGCGGACGATCCGGGCGTCGGTCAGGGTGCTGGAGAAGACCACGGAGACCCACAGCACCACGGCTATCGCCACGTCGACGGCCCGGGGGTGGCGTCGGGTCCACTGCCACCAGTCGGTGAACACGCAGTCTCTCTTCCTCTTCCACAGGGTCTGTCGGACCATCCATGGTCGTCGACTCGGCCGTCCGCCCGCGCAGGGCGGCTGGCGGCCCGTCCGTCGCACGCACGACGGACGGGCCGCCGGCCGCCTCACATCACTCCACCGCGGCTCATACGCGTACGGGATCGGGAGCGGGTTCCGCCGACGGGGCGGGCGCCGCAGGCCCGCCGTGGTTCAGCTTCTCGCCCTCGACGTCCACCTGGGGCAGGACCTTCGCCAGCCACCGGGGCAGCCACCACGCCCGGTCGCCGAGCAGGGCGAGCACCGCCGGGACGACCGTCATCCGGACGACGAACGCGTCGAAGAAGACGGCCGAGGCGAGACCGACGCCCATCATCTTGATCATCGACTCGCTCATCCCGATGAACCCGGCGAACACCGCGATCATGATGACGGCCGCGGCGCCGACGACCCGGGCGCTGTGCCGGAACCCGGTGACGATCGCCTCGCCGGGCCGCTCCCCGTGGACGTACGCCTCCCGCATCCTGGTCACGAGGAAGACCTCGTAGTCCATGGCCAGACCGAAGACCACGCCGATCAGGAAGATCGGCATCATGCTCATCACGGGGCCGGTCTGCTCGACGCCGAGGGCGTCGGCGAGCCAGCCCCACTGGAAGACCGCGACGATCGTGCCGAAGGCCGCCGTCACGGACAGCAGGAAGCCGAGCGCCGCCTTGAGCGGGACCAGCAGTGAGCGGAAGACGATCATCAGGAGCAGGAAGGCGAGTCCGACGACGAGCGCGAGGTAGGGGACCAGCGCGTCGGTGACCTTCTGCGACACGTCGATGTTCACCGCGGTCGTGCCGGTGACGAGCATCGTCGCACCGGTCCCGGACTTCAGGCCACGAGCCTCGTCGCGGATGGTGTGGACGAGTTCCGTGGTGGCCTCGGAGCTGGGCCCGGTGGAGGGCACGGCGGTGAGCACCGCGGTGTCACCGGCCTCGTTGAAGGCGGGGGGCGTCGTGGCGACGATGCCGTCGGTGGCCGTGAGCTGCTTGGCGGCCCGTGCCGCGGCGGCCTTCGGGTCGTCCGAGCCCTTGGCGTCGACGACGACGGTGAGCGGTCCGTTGAATCCGGGACCGAAACCGTCGGCCAGGGCGTCGTAGGCGCGGCGCTGGGTGGTTGAGGTGGACTTCGCCTCGTCGCCCGGCATGCCGAGCTGGAGATCGAGCGCCGGTACGGAGATCAGGCCGAGGCCGAGGATGCTGAGGACCAGGACCGCGAGCGGCCGACGGATCACGAAGCGGGCCCAGCGGGTGCCCATGCTGGGCCGGCCGTCCGTGGCGCGCTGCCCGCCCCGCGCCTTGCGCTGGGCGCGCGGCAGGACGGCCTTCCGGAAGAAGCCGAGCAGCGCGGGCAGCAGGGTCATCGCGACCAGGACGGCGATCACGACGGTGCTCGCCGCGGCGAGACCCATCTTGGTCAGGACGGGGATGCCGACCACGGACAGGCCCGCCAGGGCGATGACGACGGTGAGACCGGCGAAGACGACGGCGGAACCCGCCGTGCCCACGGCCCGTGCCGCGGCCTCTTCGGCGCTGTGGCCCTCGGCGCGTTCGGTCCGGTAGCGCGAGACGATGAACAGGGCGTAGTCGATGCCCACGGCCAGGCCCAGCATCAGGGCGAGCGTGGTGGTCGTCGTGGACATCCCGACGGCGACGATCGAGGCCACGCCCACGCCGATGCCGACGATCGCGGTGAGCAGCGGGAGGCCCGCCGCGGCGAGCGACCCGAAGGTGATGAGCAGGACGACCGCTGCGGCGGCGACACCGACGAGTTCCGTCGTGCCGCCCAGCTCGCCCTCCGGCACCAGGGCCGATCCGCCGAGCTCCACGGTCAGGCCCGCGTCCCGCCCCTTCTCGGCGGTGTCCTCCAGCGCCTTGGTGGTGGCGTCGGTGAGATCGATGCTCTGTACGTCGTAGCTGATGGTGGAGTACGCGGTCGTGCCGTCCTTGCTCACCGCCCCGGCCGTCCTGAACGGGTCGAGTGCGTCCTTGACCTGGTCGCCGCCCGCCACCTCGGCGACGATCCGCTCCACGGCCGCCTTGTTCGGGCCCGCGGTGATCTTCTCGTCCTCGGGCGCGACGAACACGATGCGGGCGTCGGCGGCGTTGGAGTTGCCGCCGGGGAAGCGCTGGTCCAGCAGGTCGAACGCCTTCTGCGACTCCGTGCCGGGCATCGAGAACCCGTCCTCGGGGGCGGTCGGCGCCTTGGCCGCGGCGAACGCGCAGGCGGCCAGGACCACCACCCAGAGCAGGGCGACGAGCCGGCGTCTCCGGAAGGAGAAGCGGCCCAGCCGGTAAAGGAAGGTAGCCACGAGAAGGCGCTCCAGTCTCTCTGGATCGGGCAACGGGTCGGCGGCGCGATGCCGCGCTCCGGCCGTGCCTGGACCGCGCCGGGGCACGGCGGGGCCGGAGGAATGCCTCAATCCTTCGTGAACGTGGACGTCATCGTCGTCGTCTGCCTGCATGCAGTCGTACGTACTGTCGTTGCAGTACGTGGCCTGCCCGGGCCTCGGTATCAGGCGGTACGTGGTCTGCCCGCCTCGTCATCCGACCCCGGCGGCCCAGGCGTTCGCGGACGGCGCCGGCAGTGCGGGCACGATCGCCCCGGAGGCCACGAGCACCCGATGCAGGTCCGTCATCGGCACCGCGGTGACATCCGTCCCCCGGTCCGCCGACATCGCCGCGAGCGCACCGGCCGCCTGCCCCGTCGCCATGGCCGTGGCCTGCACCCGCAGCGCGGAGTTCGCCGCCTGGTCGGACCCGATGCAGCGCCCGGCGACGACGGCGTACGGGTTGCCGGCCGGGACCATCGCGCCGCGGGGCACGGTGGGGACCACACCATGGCGCAGATAGGTCTTGTCGATCCCGTTGCCGTCCGGGCGGTGGATGTCGATCGGATAGAAGCTGTTGCACACCGAGTCGGCCCAGACCCGCCCCGCCAGGTAGTCCTCCCCGGTCACGGTCGTACGGGCTGCGATCGTGACGCTCTCGCGGACCCCGACCTCCGACGCGCGGAAGTCGAGCCGCAGGTTCTCCAGCCCCGGCAGGGTGCGCAGGAAACGGTGGATGCGCAGGACCGCCGCCGCGCCCGCGAGCTCCCCGGCGGTGCGGCCCTCGCTGGTCGCTCCCTCGATCCCGACGAGATGGATCGCGTTCTCGCCCCGCTTGGCCAGGAACGGCAGCAGCGGTCGGCCCCGGGAGCCGAGGTCCGAGGCGAGCAGCGCTCCCGACTCGACCGCCTCGGCGTGCCTGCGGTCCAGCTCGTCGTGGTCGAGGGCGTCGACGTCGTAGCCGGACAGCCGGATGTCGATGGTGCCGGGCTGACGGTCCTGGTTGCGCCGGCGCTCCAGCCCGGCCAGTCCGATCACATCCGCGTCCCCGGTGCAGTCGACGAGCCGTCGGGCGGCGACCGCTTCGAGCCCGTCCTTGCCGCAGAGCCGGAGCTCCCACAGGTCACCGGTCCAGTGCGCCGATGCCGGCATCGTGTGCAGCCGCAGATCGATGCCACTGCCGTGGACCTCCTCCAGGAGCAGTGCTCCGTACAGCGGTGCGTTCACCCGCACCTGGCGCTGCCAGTGCGGGCGCTCGTCGTCGCGGAAGTCCGGCAGCTCGTCGCCGCTCAACTCGACGGCCCTGCGGACCAGGTCCCAGCCGATCCCAGCGATGACCTGCTCGCCCCAGGCGTGGAAAAGCCCCGGGAACGCGACGTTGGCGCTGGTGGTCGTGCCGCCCAGTCCGGCGTTCTTCTCCACCAGCAGCGTGCGCGCGCCGAGCCGGGCGGCCTGGACGGCTGCCGGGACTCCCGAGGGCCCGCCGCCTATGACAACGATGTCGTACGTTCGCATGGGTATCTCACGCCTCGGTTGATGGATTGATACGTTTCAATCGCCTTGTCGATCGTACCGATCGGACCGCGCCGCGACGAGGGAATCCCGTGACCAGAGGCCGGGGAGCCGGGGCCGGAGGCCGGGAAGTCGGGGAGCCGGAAGGCTGGAGCCTTCCGGCGGGTTCCGGCGGTCTCCGGCCTTCGTCCGTGCGTGGTCACATCGGCCGGTCCGGTCAGCGGGCGGTTCCGAAGTCCTGCGTCCAGTAGTCGCCGGGCTGGGCGAGGCCCAGGCCGATCTCCTTGAACGAGCAGTCGAGGATGTTGCGCCGGTGGCCGGGGCTGTTCATCCAGCCGGCCATGACGCTCTCGGGGGTGGTGTAGCCGTGGGCGACGTTCTCGCCGTACGCGCTCCGTTCGTATCCGGCGTGCGTGATCCGGTCGCTCGGAGCCGAACCGTCGGAGCCGGTGTGGGACATGTTCCGGTGGGACGCCATGTCCGCGCTGTGCTTCCGGGCGGCCTTCGTCAGCTTCGCGTTCATCCTCAACGGCGAGCAACCGACCGCGCTGCGCACGCTGTTGACGAGCTTCAGCAGGCGCGCGGTTTCCTGCTTGTGAGGGCTGAAGACGGCGTACGGCACACCCGCGGCCCCCGCGCTGTCCGCGACCCCCATGGTTCCCGTGGTTCCCACGGCTCCCAGGGCGACGACAGCCATGGCCAACCGTCGGCGGGACGTCTTCCTGTAGTGCTTCCTCATGGATATGGCCTCGCTCGGTACTCGATGTTCGCGTGGGAAGGACTTCGAGGGAGCGCTGCGGGAAGCGTCTGTTTCGTGGACGGCCTGCACAAGGCCTGGATCCGGGGCCGCCTCCGGCGGTCCGCACCTGGTCCACGCTGCGACGAGCCAACCCGCATCGGAACGATCCCTGTGGTCAGTGACGGGTGTCGGACGTATCCCTCAAGTGAAGACTTTTGGTCGCTCGGCACAATGCCGACTCGCAGGAGTGGTGCCGAGAACGTCGCCGAATCCCTCAAGCGGCCCGCCCGGTGGGCAGCAGTGGGAATGGGGCGGCTCCGGGCCGTGTGTCCGACTGCCGTCGGGCCGGACCCCGGACGCGAACAGCCCGCTCCTCGGGGCCGCGCATGCGCGACCGCGGTGGAGCGGGCTGTTCGCCGGGCCGTTCCGAAGTCCTATCGGGCCGTTCCGAAGTCCTGCGTCCAGTAGTCACCGGGCTGGGCGAGGCCCACGCCGATCTCCTTGAACGAGCAGTCGAGGATGTTGCGCTTGTGGCCGGGGCTGTTCATCCAGCCGGCCATGACGCTCTCGGGGGTGGTGTAGCCGTAGGCGACGTTCTCGCCGTACGCACTCCACTGGTAACCGGCCCGCGTGATCCGGTCGCCCGGGGACGAACCGTCGGAGCCGGTGTGGGACATGTTCCGGTGGGACGCCATGTCCGCGCTGTGGTCCTGCGCGGCCTTCGTCAGCTTCGCGTTCATGGTCAGCGGCGAGCACCCGGCCTTGGAGCGCTCGCTGTTGACGAGCGTCAGTATGCGGGCGGCGGCACCGGACGCCGGAGTGGCGGGCGCAGGTGTGCTCGTGGACGCGGCGGGCGCAGGTGTGGTCGTGGACGCGGCGGGCTTCGCCGCGCCCCCGTGCGCGGTGCGGTGTGCGGTGTGGGTCCGCCATGCCTCCGCGGCGGGCTTCTCGTGGGGGGCGAAGCAGGCCATGGCGGCGGTGGGCACACCCACGGCCCCCACGGCGACGACAGCGACGGTTATCTTCCGGTAGGACGTCTTCCTGCGGTGCTTCCTCATGCGTGTGACCTCGCTCGATAGTCGCGGAGCAGCTCCGGCCGGCTCCGCGCAGCTCCCGCGCCCGGGCTCGCAGGCGCCTTGCGGTCGTCATTCTTGGAACGGCCTTCGAGGCGCGGCAACAAGCGGAATTACTACTTCCGGTCGTAGGTCCGGACGGCGCTTGAAACAGGCGCACGGGCATGCAGGCGACGGGCGGCACGCTTCGGGGAGGAGCCGGCGTACCGTCAGAAGTCTTTTCTCCCCTCGCGGGACGGGAGAGGGCGGCGGGTGGGCCGTATGCCGACGGAGTGTGCGCGCCCATATCTCCGCCAAGGCGGACAAACGGCACCATGTCGCCGACGTGGCATCTACTAACCAGCGCACTGAGTCAGGAAAAGCGCTGTGTCCGATGTCACTGGCAGGCTGTGCAACCATCGGCGTCCGGTGCGCGTGAAGCCACGGCCGGTCCGGTCCCCGGCGCGGGAAGCACTCGGCCCCCGGCGGCGTGACGATGCCACCGGAGGCCCGTGGGGAAGGCGGGAGACCTCGGCCCGTCCCGGACGGGATCTGCTTGATGTCGTCGACGACGGCCCGCTTCATGATGGCGCTGGTGAACGTCACCGTGCCGCGCTTGATGACGCCGCTGTCCCCCCGCACCTGGCGTCGACTGCGGACGGGTGTCCCACCGCGACCCCGACAAGGCCACCGGGACGTCGCGCGAAGTGGAGGAGGCTGCGGAACGGCCGATCTCCCACCCACGGTGCCGCCATGCGTTTCGGGCTCCGTCCCGCCGCCGCCCAGTAGGTGCAGTCCGGCGATCAGGTGCGGGGGGCACGGTCCACGGGGCGAGGGCAGTTGTCGTTGAGCCGGCTCGCGGTCAACGTGGTGCAGGGCGGCGAAGCCGACTCCAGAAGAACAGCCACCTCGACGGGACGGCCCTCAGCGCATCGCCCCGGTCCCCCCGGTGTCGCGGTTGCGCCGGGTCGCCGCGGCGACGGTGGCCATCAGCTCCGCGTCCAGTACGGACGGGTCGGCCAGCCGGGTCGGCGCGGCGTACGAGTTGAGCAGCGCCTTCGTGACGCGCAGGGCGGCCTCGGGGCGGCGCACGATCGGCTTGGTCCACGCGGTGACCGCCGCGTCGAGCTCGCTCTCGGGCACGATGCGCTGAAGGACCGACAGCTCGTGCGCCTCGGCGGCGCCGAAGGCACGTCCGGTGAGGATGAGTTCGCGGGCGCGGGCGGCGCCGACCTCGTGGATGAGCCGGGGCAGTACCCCGCCCCAGGCGGTGGGCAGCCCGAGCGCCAGCTCCGGCAGCCGGAATCCGGCGGTGTCGGCACCCACGCGCAGATCGCAGGCGAGGGCCAGCGCGAGACCCGCGCCGATCGCCTTGCCCTGGATCCGGGCGATGGTGACGGCCTGGCTGGTGGAGATCGCCTCGCAGACCCGGCGGGCCTTGTCACCGGCGATCCGGATGCCCCGCCCGGTGGGGTCCTCGTCGAGCCAGTCGGCGAACTCGTTCCGGTCGCCGCCCAGGCAGAAGTCGTCACCGGCCCCGCTGAGCACCAGCACCCGGACGTCGGGGTCCGGTACGGCCAGGACCGTCAGCAGATCGTCCAGCATCGCCTCGGTGACCGCGTTGCCGGTGGCGGGGGAGTTCAGCTCCACGTGCAGGACGGCGCCCTCGCGCTCGGTGCGCACCGAACTCGCCCGGCGGTACTGGGACAGATACTGCGGGATCGAGAGCTTCATATCGCCACGCCCAGCGAGGTGACCCGCCTGAAGACCAGCCGGGAGGCATAGGCGGCCGGCGAGACGGCGCGCAGGGTGGGGAAGCGCTTCAGGAGCTGCGTCAGAAGGGTGCGCGCCTCCAGGCGGGCGAGGGCCGCGCCCAGGCAGTAGTGCACCCCGCCCCCGAAGGTCAGGTGCGTTCCGGTGCGCCGTACGTCGAAGGCGTCCGGGTCCTCGTTGCGCCGCGGGTCATGGTTGGCGGCTCCGTACATGACGTGGACCATGCTGTCCTTGGCGATCGGTACGCCCGCCAGGACGGTGTCGTCGGCCGCGATCCGGGTGTTGATGTGGATCGGCGGGTCGTACCGCAGGACCTCGTCGATGACGGCGTCGATGTAACCGGGGTTCTCCCGGAGCCAGGCCCACCTGCCGGGTTCCTTCAGGAGCAGCTCGACCATGGCCGACAGCAGCGTGGCGGTGGTCTCCAGCGAGGCGATGGTGACGAACATGGTGAGCCGGTAGAGGATCTCGTCCGCCGCCTCGCGGTCGGGTTCCTGCGCGTCCCAGGTGTGGATCCAGCCGGTCAGGACATCGTTGCCAGGGTTGGCCCGGCGCTGCTTCACCAGGTCGGTGAAGTAGCTGCGCAGATGGACGGTCGCCTCGGCGGACACGGCGAGCTGGCTCTTGGTGGGCAGCAGTTCCTGGGCGTGCACCTGGTTGTGGGTGATCTCCAGGATGTGGGCGTAGTCCTCGGGCGGTATCCCCAGCCAGGAGCCGATGGTGCTGATCGGGAGCTGCTCGCTGACCGTACTGACGAAGTCGGCCTCGCCCCAGCGCAGTTTGTCGGTCAGCTCGTCGAGGAGCCGGGTGACGTGCTCCTCGACCCGCGGGGTCAGCCGCTCGATGGTCGACCGGCCGAAGAGGTTGCCGAGACTGCGGCGCTGACAGGTGTGCTCGGGCGCGTTGAGACGGGAGAGCGTCTTGGTCATCTCCTGGGTGGCGACGGCGTCCCAGCGCTCGGTGTCCGCCTGGCGTTCCTGCCAGGCGAAGTCGGGCGCCAGCCAGTTGCGGCCGCGCAGCACCTCGCTGCACGCGTCGAAGCCCGTGACGAAGTACGCGTCCCAGGGAGCGCGTACGACATCGCCCATGGACCTCAGATCGGCCAGCAAGGGGTAGGGATCAGCCTGCCCCTCCGGGGATTTGAGACGTCTCAGGAGGGAGATGAGGGCACGGCGGTCGACGGGGGGCCTGTCTGTGCCACATATAGCGCTCACGCAGAGTTCCTTGACCTGGGCTCATGGTTACCGGCAGAACCTACCCCTCCGCATATGCCACCCATGCGTGGATAGTTGTTGCCCGTATCACAGAGAAACCCTGCCTCAGCCCCTTGTCACATGCCGCGTGTGTCTCAATTCCCGCCTGTGTCACTCCAGTTGCGCTGCCGAAAGGTCCGCCGAAAGACCGGGTTGTACGTACAAGTCGCCCGCCGCCGGAACGCGTCCGGTCCGTCACCCGGAGCGTGTCCGGTTCGTCACACCCGGAACACGTCCAGGAAGGAACTCCACCAGCCCTTCGTCTTCTTCTGCGGCTCCGCGTGGTCGTAGTGCGCGGCGGGCACCTCGTCCGGGATGGCATTCCGGGACGGAACGGGCGACTGCGTCGCCGGCGTCGTGGTCCGGCGCGCCGGGCCGGCGCTGAAGTGGACGGGCAGTGACACCAGGGCGCGGTGGAAGGGGCCCGGACGCCATTCGACCATCGAGGGCGGCACGGCGAGGGCGAGGTCGGGCACGGTGTTGAGGATCTTCTCGATCGCGGTGAGGGCGATCAGCTGGGCGGGCGACTTCGCCGGGCAGACGTGCGGGCCCGCGCCCCAGGCCAGATGGGCGCCCTTGCTCAGGGTCTGGCGGGCGTCGGTGAGCGCGGGGTCGCTGTTCGCGGCGGCGAAACTGATCAGTACCGGGGTGTCCGCCTTCAGCGTCACACCGCCCAGGTCGATGTCCTGGACCGGGTAGTGCGTCGCGTAGTTGGCTATCGGCGGGTTGTTCCACAGCACGTCGTCGAGGGCGTCCTCGACCAGCATCCCGGTGCCCCGCCGCTGCGAGCCCCCGGTGTCGCTGGACAGCATGAGCAGCAGCGCGTTGGCGATCAGGTTGCGCTCCGGCTCGACTCCCGCGCCCATCAGCATGACGAGCTGGTCCTTGAGCTCCTCGTCCCGCAGCCCCGCCGGGTGCTGGATGAGCCAGGAGGTTATGTCCTCGCCGGGCTGCCGCCGCTTGAGCGCGACGAGCTCCATCAGGCACTCGGTCAGCTCGGTGTTGGCCCGGAGCACGTCCTCGCCGTCGAAGATCGCGGACATGCTGCGGGTCAGCCGGTCGCCGATGTCGCCGGGGCAGCCGAAGAGCTGGTTGAACAGCAGCAGCGGCAGCAGCTTGGCGTAGTCGCCGAGCAGGTCCGCGCTGCCGCGCTCGATGAACTGGTCGATGAGGTAGTCGGCGATCCGCTCCACATCCCGGCTGAGCCGGGTGGTGTTGAGCCGGCCGAGGCTCTCGGTGACCGCCTTGCGCAGCCGCAGATGCTCGGTGCCGTCGGTGAACAGACAGTTGGGCCGGTACGCCATCATCGGCAGCACCGGGCTGTCCAGCGGAACGCGGCCCTCCCGCAGCGCGGCCCAGCGCCTCGCGTCACGGGCGAAGAACGACGGATTCTGCAGCACCCGGAGCGCGGCCTCGTGCTGCACGACCAGGGTGGCCTCCACGCCGGGGGCCAGCTCGATCGGAGCAGCGAGTCCGTGCGCCCGGAATTCGTCGTACACGCGCTGCGGATCGGACGCGAACTCCGGCCCGTAGAGCGACGTCTGGCGCTCACCGCGCATCGGGCACCCGGTGGGGGCGCTGTACGGGGTGGATCCCGGCGACGAGTCCATGTGTGATTCCTCGATGTGATCGCGGGCCCGAAGGGCCCGGACGGTGGACGGAGAACGGGCCCGAGAGCCATCGCCCGACCAGGGCCGTCCGAACGGCGGCCGGGCGACAGCTTCTCAGGCCACGTGTGCCAGAAGGTGCTGGACCAGAGTGATCAGGGCCTGCGCGGATGACTTCTCGTCCCGGGCGTCGCAGTACACGACCGGGGTGTCCGGCAGCAGATCGAGCGCCTCGCGCAACTCCTCCTCGGCATGCCGGGAGTACGGATCGAAGCTGTTGACCGCGACCGCGTACTCCAGCCCGTACGTCTCGACCAGGTCGATCACCGGGAAGGTGTCGGCGAGACGGGCCGGGTCGACGAGGAGCAGCGCGCCGAGCGAGCCGCGCGCCATGTCCTCCCACAGCTCGACGAAGCGCTGCTGGCCGGGCGTGCCGAACAGGTACAGCACCAGCTCGTCGCTGAGCGTCAGACGGCCGAAGTCCAGCGCGACCGTCGTGGTCACCTTGTCGGGTGCCCCCCGCAGGTCGTCGATGTGCGCGCCGGCCTGCGTCATCCGCTCCTCGGTACGCAGCGGAGTGATCTCGGAGAGGGTGCCGATGAGCGTCGTCTTGCCCACGGCGAAGTGCCCGACGACGAGGATCTTCGCCGCACGCCGCACCGCGTCCGGCACATAGATGCTGTCAGCCGAACCGGACGTGGAGTCCATGCAACACCTCTTCGAGGATCTTCCTGTCAACGAGCTGAGCCGGCGGTGGCGCCTTGCGGCGCATCAGATGACCCTGTTCCGCTAAGTCGTTCAGCAGCAGCCGCGCCACACCGACCGGCTGGCCCAGGTGGCCCGCCACCTCGGCCACCGAAAGATAGCCGCCGGAGCACAGCTCCCAGATGGCCCGGACCTCCGGGCTCGCGTTCGGGGGCGGCTGCCGGTCCGGTGCGATGGTGACCAGGGTGACGAGGGAGAGGCCCTCCGCATCGGGCAGGCCGCGCCCGCCGGTGATGACGTAGGACCGGACGAACCCGCTGCTGACCGGCTGCTCCTCGCCCGGCGTCGTCATATGTCGATTCCCGCGTCCTGGCGGGGAGGTGTGGTCATCGCCTTCCCCAGCGCGGTGACCTGCTGCTGCATGCGGAAGGACATGGCCTCCATGTCCACATCGGCCGCGGCGGCCGCCGCCAGGTAGGCGCCGGTGCCCGCCGCGATCAGGAAGATCCAGCCGTGGTCGTACTCCAGCAGCGTCTGACGCCAGCGGCCCGGGGCCTGGGCCCCGATGAAGGGCGCGACGGCCCGGCTCAGCGACTGCATGGAACTCATCGCGGCCGCCACGGTCTCCGCGTCGTCCCGGCCGATCTCACTGGAGTTGGCCAGCAGCAGACCGTCGGCGGAGACCAGGATCGCATGCCGGGCGCCGGGTACCTGAAGCACATCGTTGAGTACCCAGGACAGATCGGGGTTCACTGGAACTCGGGTCCTTCCGTCGTCGTCATGTCACGCCCGGACCGCGTTCCGCGCTGGAACGCGCCCAGCCGGGAAGCGGTCTCCTCGTTGCTGCGCACCGGACCGGGCTCGGCCGACGGCACCACCGACACCGGGCTCTTGCGACGACGCTTGGGCAGGCCACCGGCGGTGGTGGCGGGCCCGGTTGGCTGCGGAGCGGGGACCGGCTGCGCGGCCGGCGGGAACAGAGGTGTCGGGGACGGCGCGGGCGCCTGACGCCGGGGGAGGGCCGCCACGTCCGCGTCGCGGTGGCCGACGGCGACCGGGGGCGGCGAGGGGACGTCGCCGGTGAGCAATTCGTCGGGCAGGAGAACCACCGCGCGTACGCCTCCATAGGGGGATACGGAGTCCACCGAGACCTTGAACCCGTACCGGGCGGCCAGCACACCGGAGACGGCGAACCCGAACTGCGGGGGAATGCCCAGACTGGAGACGCTGATCGCGGCCTGCGGCGCGAGGAGAGCCGCCGCGCGGTCCTTCTCCTCCTGGCCCATGCCGAGACCGGCGTCGTCGACGATGAGGCAGACGCCGGTGGGGACAGCCTGGATGTTGATCTCCACCGGTGTGCCGGGGGCGGAGTAGTTGGTGGCGTTGGCCAGCAGCTCGGCCAGGACGACCGCGACGGGCTCCACGGCCTTGCTGACGACCGAGAAGTTCACCTGCCCGTTGACCCGCACCCGGTCGAACTGCCGGATACGGCCCTGGGCGCTGCGGGCCACGTCGAAGACGGAAGCGACGGTCTCCCGGCGCCCGAGCCAGCCGCCGCACAGCACCGCGATGCCCTGCGCCCGGCGTCCGAACTGGCTGTTGGCGTGGTCGATGGCCATCAGGTCGGCGAGCATGCCGGGGTCGTTGCCGTACTTCTTCTGGGCGTTCTCGATGACCACTTGCTGCTCGTCCGCGAGCCCCTGGAGGGTGCGCACGGCGGCTTTGAGGACCGCCTTCGTCTCCTCCTCGGCGTCCTTGCGGACCTCGGCCAGCTCGGCGGAGTGCTGGTGCGCCAGACCGGTGTGGACGACATGGAGTTCGTCCCGCTGACGCTGCAACATGTCGCGTTGCTGATGGAGTTCGGCGTTCTGTCTGCGCAGCCCGATGTTGGTCTTGCGAGCCCGCAGAACGGCACCCACGGCGACCAGCGCAACGACAACCAGTGCCCACAGGAGAGGGCCCTGTGCAAATGTCATGAAACTCACTTCAAGTGCCATGGCTATGGATACGGCTTGACGCTCCCTCAAGTGCCACAGGCGCGGGGCTGGTCGAGCCACGGCTTGTGCCACCCGGGGAAGGCCCCTCCGGATGTGGGGCCGAGGAGTTCATCCCTCCCGGAATGCCCCCATACGCCATCAGCCCACTGGAAGTAAGATGATCTTAACATCGGTCAGACGGGCAATTGTCAAGACCGACACGCCAGTTGCACTCTTGGCGCGGAATGTTCACAACCGGGTCGGCGGGACGACGGCCGGCGGCAATGTGCTACGGGACCGGGGGACCGGCCTTGCGATCCGTGCCCGCTGCAGCGAGCCGGCACAAGTCCTCGGGAAGCAGTTCCACGATAACGAGCGCGCTCGTCGGAGTCCGGTTCCCGCCCGGCCGTCCACATCGACCGGTACGGTGACGCCTGCTTCCTCGATGCCTCTTTCTCAAACGCCCGTTTCTTCGCGCATCGTTCAGCCCTTCCCCGCGATGAGGGCCAATCGTAGTGCCGGGACGGAGGAGGCGGGGGCGTGACGCATCGCGGGCGGGCCCACCCGCGATGCGTCACGTCATGTGTCAGTCGGTCAGGACTTGACCAGGGTGATCTGAGTGGTGTTGTCACCGGCGTTGACGGTGGCCGGGTAGTCGCGGTCGTCCGCCGCGCCGAAGCCCCGGAACATGGCGGTACCGGGACGGAAGGTCAGACCGGGCTCCATGGCAGTGACGGGAATGGTGACGTTCCATGGGACCGGGGCGCCCGGGGTGCAGTCGACCGCCTCGCCCTCGTACCTGCCGACCGCTTCGCCGGTCTTCTGGGTCTGTGCGACCAGGCCCGAGAGCGATATGCGGGTCGGCTTGTTGCAGGTCGCCGTGCCGCCGACGGTGACCTGTCCGGTCTTGGTGTCGACCTTGCCCTCGGGGTTCGGACCGAGACCGATGGCCAGCTCGGCCGGGGGCTCGGCGGTGCGGGCGTGTACCTCGCCACGCAGGGGCAGCGTGGAGCCGTCGCAGTACTGCTCGAAGGTGGCGTCGAGCTCGCGGATGTAGCCGTAGGGGCCGTAGGAGATGTGGGAGACGGTGAAGGAGCCGGTGCTGGTGTTGCACCACCGGTCGTCCGAGCCGAACTCCAACTGCGGGTCCTCCGGTTGGGCATAGGGCCAGCGCGAGGCCCCGGTGTAGGTGGCGCCGTCGGTCAGTTTCTGGCCCTCGGGGGCCTGGAGGTGGAGGGACCAGCGCTTGCCTTCGGGGGTGACGATCGTGACGCCTACGGCGCTCTGGGCGGTGGGCCCCGAGACGTCGAACATCTCGACCGACCCGGCCGTGAGCTCCTGGGACTGCCCGCCGGAGACGAACTCGCCCTCCTCGCCGCTGAACGCCAGCGACCCCGAGACCGCCTCGTGGGCCTGCGCGGTGCCGGACAGTGGAGCCGCCGCCACTGCCATGGCCATCGCCGCCGTGAGAACGGCCGCCGCACGGGCCGCCCGGCGTCCGGTCATGCTGCGCTTCATCAAGTCTTTTCCTCCTGAGGAGCGTTGCCCGTTCCGGTGGACCGGAACGGGGCTGTACACGCGTCACCGCATGGCAGGTACCGGTCAAACCGGACCCTGGGGGGCGGGTGCA
>NZ_JBEXPH010000023.1:0-33951 GCF_040611955.1 Streptomyces sp. NPDC006510
CGCAACCGGCTCAAACGCCTGCAGTACCGGCCCGACACCCTCGACGGCTTCATAGCCGGCACCGGCCTGGCCGTCGACACCCCAACGTCACCCTAGCCAGCCGAAGTCAGTAACCCGGCAGCGCCAGCCAAGAACGCCGGGCAGGATCCCGGCGGCCACTCCGACTTCGATGTCCATGCCGAGGCGGGTGCTGGGGCAGCCACGACGAGCCCTTGGCAGAGGCCAAGCAGTCGGCTCGCGCACGCCTGAGGCGTACCGTTACGCGGTCCGATAAAGCTCCACGGTTGCCCTCAAGCCATCTGCGGGGCCGCGGTCACAGGCATTCAGTCAGATGTCGAGCGAGGCAACTTCGGTGACGACTCCGCCGTATCCCCAGTCACATTCAGCCGAGGTGCCAGAGAGGTCACAGAGCTTTCCAGGACAGAGTCGAGTGACGTGACCGGAGAGTTCTGCTGTTGTCCCGGACAGTTCCGAGGAAGGGCCGGGGTCGCACTGGCAGTGGTTCGTCCCGGGCATGTTCGTTCTGCTGGGACTGTCGGCAACCGCGGGCGCCGGTGCCTTCCTGCTCAACGAGATGGCCCGAGCTGGTTGTCGGCGACGGCTCAATGGAGCTGTGGAACACCCTGGTGGAGGTGTCCCGCCGCCCGCCACCGCGAGGCTGGGTCCACAAAGCTCGGAATTTCGCGAACGCCCTGCCGAAGCCTGCACAGCTCGGTGCGGCGAAAGGGATGCAGGAGATCTGCAACGCCGAGGACCCCGCGCGCATGCCGAGAAGTCGAGCGAAGCGTTCGAGAAGACCTACGCCGCGATGTTCCCCAAGGCAGTCGCAAAATTCAACGAGGACCGGGACGAGTTGCTGGCGTTCCACGACTTCCCAGCCGAGAACTGATTCGCCTGCGGACCACGGACCGATCGAGTCGACCTTCTCCACGGTCAAGCTCCGCACCAGAGTCACGCGCGGCGCCGGGAGCCCGGTCGTAACCCTCGCGATGGTGTTCAAGCTCGTCGAGTGCGCCCAGGCCCGCTGACGCGCGGTTTCCGGAGCCCGCCTCGTCGCCCTGGTCCGCGCGGGCGCCAAGTTTGAGAACGACGTCCTGGTCGAGCGGGCAAAGGCCGCCGCTGCCTGATCACGCGTCACTCGACTTCGTGACGATTGTTCCTACGGACGCGCAGCCTGCGACGGGGTTTGGATTCTGCAGGGATGTCAGTGGTATGGGCTTGACCCACGGCCATGGAAACCAGTGCATTCGTCGAAACGGTCTGGCGCGGAATCAAGGGGAATCCCGCTGATCGGGACCAATTCATCATCATGGAGGCCCCGCAGGGTACGGACCTGCATGGACTTGTCGCAGAATTCGGTCCGTGGGCGGGACGACACCGGAACCTGGCAGCGGGCGGATTCGCCGATCCGTCGCTGACCGAACGCACCGGCCTGCCGCTGGTCGAGCCCTTCGGGGTGGGGGAACTGTTGGAGATGCGAGGCTGGGGCTACCGGAACCGCTGGATCGGGTGCGGCCTGGTGGCCTCCCCGCACGGGCCCCGTGTGGTCGTCGTGATCGCCCACCGCGAGGACCCCGCGTTTACATGCTTCCCGGAGGGCGCGTCCTGGGCCGAGAAGCTGCGCATCGTCACAGGCTGGGAACCGATACCCGGGCCGAGCGTCGACTGGCCCACCATCGAGGCCGACGTCGGCACACGGCTGCCCAGCGACTACAAGGAGATCGTCGATCTGTTCGGCGCGGGCAGCTTTGACGAGTACTTCGAACTTGCCGTGCCCGGCGGTCCCGGCGCCGGCCGCAACCCGTGGAAAGGGTACGGCCCCGACCTGGCAACCGGCGGACTCCTGCCTTGGGGCTGGTCGGAATACGAGCTCGGACTCATGTGGTCGACGGGCGCGACCGATCCTGACGAGTGGACCGTGGTTACGCAGTCGGAGGGCGACGACGAGCAGCAATTCGATTGCGGAGCTGGCGAGTTCATCCTGCGCATGCTCACAGATGTGCAGTTGGGATACCCCATGAGCCATGCCTCCGGGCATTTCTTCGTGAGCTGTGGCCCGCCGGACTTCTGAGAGCGATCGCCGAGTCGGGTGTGGGTCCGGCTCCCGTGGCCCACGCCCCTGCCCATGCAGGGGCCCGCTGAACGTGCCCAATGCGGGTACGGGAGCCGCTGCGATGCAGCGGCTGTCTCCTCGCGAGGCGAACCACAGGTGCTGACTATTGCTCGCCCGCCGCCGTACGAGAAGCAGGTGTTCCGACCTGGTTCGTCTACAACAATCCCGAGGTCAAGGCGATGATTCGGGACGCAAATGCAGGATCAGACGCATCACGGGACAGAGGAAGCCGCTCTCCCCAGCGAGAGCGGGCCACGCCCGCCGGCCTGCATACCGACCTCGCTCTCGCGCGAGGAGATCCAGGACCTGAAACGGGAGCGTGAGGGGTTGAAGCAGCGCGTACAGCTCGCGCTGGGCGCGGAAATCGACAACGTGGCGCAGACCGGTTTCGTCGGTCGAATCCAGGATCTGGAGCACCGGAATCAGGCCCTGGTCACAGAGCTCGTCGAGGCGCGCGCGTCGTACGGTGAAGGCGAGGTACGCGTAACGCACACCCCTGGGGCGGAAGGGCTGGACGGGTTGGTGGCGGCCCCGAACTGCTGGATCGTCCATGGTGCTCCTCCAGCAGTGGCTGGGGGCTGATCCCGCCAGCCGCGAGAGCTCGCGCAAGGATGCGGCACGTCAGCCTGTGCCCGCATCGGACAGAGCTTTGGTGATCAGGCGAGTGGCGAAGTCGCGATCGTCGGTGAGGTGGTTGATGTGCTCTGCGAGCAGGAAGGCCGTGGCTTCCAGGGGAGTCATCTCGTCCTGAGTCCACTGTCCGTACTGCTGGCGCCACAGGCTGGGGCTCAGGCCGGTGCCCGCGGCGACGAGCAGGCCGGCCATGGTGGGGATGGCCTCAGGGCGGACGCTCTTGGGCATCATGCGCATCGTGGCCACGAGGCTGGGTACGATGTACTCGATGACGTCCTTGTCGTGATCCTCATAAGCCATCCGCAACCACTTCATGAACATGAAGATGAGCGTGCAGGCACCGTCCACCAGGTCATTGGCTCCCGTGGGGCCCAGGGACGCGACGAATTGTTCGGTCAGCTCCCGTTGTTCGGGATCCGTGGAAGTCTTGCCGTCGTAGATGCTCTTGAGGCGAGAGTCGATCATCATGAGCGCTGCTCCCACATCACCGGCGGGAGCGTGTTGGGGGTCGCAGGGCGATGGCACAGGGTTCCTCCTCCATTGACCGCGATGGGTAGCGCGGCGTGTACGTACAGTAGACCGCTGATGAGGTGGGGTCTGACGAATCCCGATGAAGTGCAGGCAGTATGCGTCTCAACCCCCGGCCACACGCAGTCCCTCTGGAGGGTGAATTTGATCCCGCCACAAGAAGAGGCCCTCTTCGAGATTTGACCAGTAACCCACAGTCACGGACCATAGAAGTCCAGCCAAAATCTGAGTGCGGGCAGTACTCGCCAAGCCGAGTCGGGCTGAGGTCAAAGATGTTGGCTACGGACCGGGCGGCGGCCCCGCTTCGCTGCTGCCCGCGCCGGTCCTTGGTGGCGATCGACGCGCCGCATCGTTTTCGCCACACGGGTGCGATCCCAATCGAACGCCAGCGGGAGAACGTGGTCATTTGAGGATGAGACAAAAGCGTCGCGGGCCCTGCGGGATGTAGCGGTCGGCGGTGACGAGCCTGCGGAGCAAGTCCATAGGGCTTGTGGAAGGCGGCGTTGACAGTGGCTGTGCCCCTGAGCCAGCCGGTGAAGGCGGCCGGCGCGGTGAGGACTCGAGGTTTCGACACCACCGGCAAGTGACGTCGGTTTTCGACATGGGCCACCGATCACCCGGTCCGGCTGCGGATCATCCTCTCCGAGCATGGACACGTGGACGTCACCCGGATGTTGACCCGGCGGATCCTGGCGCAGTTCGTCGGGAATATCCCGCACCACCGGAACCGGAGGCAGTTGGCCTCCCTGGAGTTGATGGTCACTGATGTGGCAGCGGGCCCCGGCAGTCCGGATCAGATCAGGCGAACGGGCTGCCGCCCGCTTCGACATGCTCCAGCAGGGCCGAAATGCGCACCGGATCATCCTCGTCCGCGGAGTCCACGTAGGACGGTGGCAGGCGTGCGGTCAGGTCCTTCAGTCCTCGGCTGCGCTGGCCGTCGTAGTTCGGCCCCCCGAACGTCGAGTCGTTGTGTACGAACTCGGCGTCGATGGCCCCTGCGACGAGGATGTGTTCGGACACATAGGCGAGGCCGGCACGGATCGTGCCGGCGACGCCGAGTATGCCGTCCGGGTACTCGCCGACCGCGAGCGGGGCCTCCACGTTGCCCGCCAGCAGGTTCCCGTCGCTGTACACGGTCCGGGCACGGATCGTGCCGGCCACGACGACGTATCCCGTCTCGTCGGCGCTGACCGTGTTCGCATGGAGGTCACCCAGGATGATCACGGCTTCGTGGTCGTGCATGTCGACGGCTCCGTCGACGTGGAGATCCCCGAGCACGACACGTCGGAAATCCACCACCCCTGTGGGCTTGACCTCGGCAGCGCGAGTCGGCTCGGCCGCCGCGAAACCTTCGAAGCCGAGGAGCACTTGAGCGAGGGCGTATGCCACATCAGCGTCGCACGGGGCGGCGAACAGTGTCGAGAAACTCTCGCCGTCCCACTCCCGCACCCGGGCATGGACTGCGGAGAGATCAGGTCGGCCTCGTCCTGGATGACGCGGTCGGCCCGTAGCTCGGCTTCGATCGTGGTCACGTGCGCAAGCAGTTCATTCGGATTCACAGCGGTGATCGATCCTCTCCGTATTCAAGAACGGTGATGAACCCTGTACACAAGGCCCGGTGCCACATCCGGCGGCGGGCGCGACAGCCGCCTTGGATCCGCCGACTGCCCGGCCCACCTTCGGATGGCACCCGTGCGCCGCGCACCCGCGCATACGGGCGGCCGGACACACCCACACCGTAGCCACCTCCACTGACAGTGCTGTGGTAAGCGAGGTCCCGGATCCGGCGGTGCGTCGCGATTTCACGACGTTGTACCCCTGGCCGGCGGGGAGGCGAGGGCAGAGCCGGAGTCGAAGCCTGCGGTCTCGGTGTACGGGGATGCGTTGCCCCACCGGTCGTGTCGGAGAGAGGCGTACGGGCACGTACTGCACGATCACATCGGCCGTGCCGAGCCGGGCGCTGTCAGCTGTGCGTGCTGGCGCGCCGTCCGTGGTCACGAGTCACTGATGCCTGTGGGCGGACCAAGCGAAGGCGAACCGCCCCTTTCCTGCGCGAGCAGGCCGAGAGGTTCTCGCGGAATCGGGCGGCACCTGTGAAGCCCGACGGACCACGTGGGCCCTCAGTCGCAAGCGGCATCGAGGTGACCTGCTGCACGGTCGAGCGCCTGATGTGTCACCGCCACCCGCCCCAACCAGGCCTGGGTAGCGGACATGACGTATGCGAGGGAGGAAATGGCCGGGGGCGTATGTGTCGTTCGTCCTGGGCGTTTTCTGCCGGTGATCGGCGGATGGCGAGTCGCGAACCACATGCTGACCGAAATCCCGCTGGATGCAATATAGATGGCGTTGTGGTGGCGGCGGATCAAGGAGGACTCCGGGCTGATTCATCTTCATCACGACGCCCGCTGGTCGCAATTCGTATCCATTCGCTCTATCGACCGAAAGTCGGCGCCCTCGTTTCGGTCGGTTCCATTCCGGACAGCTACGACAACACGATGGCGGTCGCGCTGAACAGCACGTTTTTTGGCCGAACTGCCCCTGTCCCGCCCGCCAGCGGATCGGCGTTATGAGGATCACGATGCGACCACGAACGCGGCGCGCTCGATACCCGGAAACTGCCCAAGGAGGGAGCGCAGCACCTCGTTGCTCTGCGCGCCGCCCCGGTCGGGTGAAAGACCGACAGGTGGCGCGCCCATTCTCCGGTGGAAGAGTGAACATCAGCGATCATCTGGAGAGGCCAACTTGAGAGAAGGACTTTCCCATGCGTCGTGCACTGATCATCGTCGATGTGCAGAAGGACTTCTGTGAGGGCGGCAGCGTTCCGGTGAAGGGTGGTGCGGACCGGGCCGCCGCCATCGCCGACTTGGTTCTTCGAGCCGAGGAGGAGTGCGACTTCGTCGTCGCCACCCGTGACCACCACATCGACCCGGGTGCCCACTTCTCCGAGAACCCCGACTTCCAGGAGTCGTTCCCCGTGCATTGCGTCGTCGGCAGTGAGGGAGGCGAGTTCCACCCAGCCCTTGCGCCCGCCATCGACTCCGGGCGCGTCGACGAGGTCTTCTTCAAAGGCGCACACTCCGCCTCGAAAAGCGGTTTCGAGGGCTCGGCTCAGGACGGCACGACCCTGTCCGCCTGGCTGAAGGCCCGCGACATCACCGACCTCGACGTTGTCGGCATCGCGACCGATCACTGCGTGAAGGCCACCGCGCTGGACGGAGTACGCGCGGGCTTCGCGGTGCGGGTACTGCTCGACTACACCGCCGGGGTTGCCGCCGACACCACGCGCACCGCGCTTGACGAGCTGCGCCGGGCCGGTGTCGCACTGAGCGGCGAACCTGTCGTCGTCGCTTGAACAGGCCCCGTCCCATCATGTGCTGTCCGGTGGATGCCGAGTGCCTATGCATGTAGGTCCGGTCGGCTGCGGATGAGTTGGCGATCTTCCGCTTCCATCCCGACGATGAGATCGACTTCGGCTTCGACGCCGGCATCGACATGGGGGAGAGGGACAGGGGCAGGGACAGGAGGTGCTGATGGGGCCGGAGGGCGGCTATGGCCATCCGGTATTCGGCTTCGATGCCGAGGCTGATCGAGTCGTCCTCCTCGCTGAGCCGCTGGTCAGGTGAGTGAGGCCACTGGCTGGGGTCCGTAGAAAGTGCCGTCACGGAGCATGGCGAAGAGGACGCCGGCCCGCCGCCGGGCGAGGCAGAACAGAGTCTGGGCAATCTTCTTGTCGTAGTGGGCCCTTGAAGCCGGGTCGCCAAATACTGAGGATTCGGATAGGAGGAAGGCCCGTTTGGGTTGCATGTTTCCCCTCCGGGAAAGGCTGTTTGCCGCGGGTCTACGAGCCCGATCTCCGGTCGCTGGGGCGATTGCGGCGTAGGCGGCGAGGTGGCTTCTCTCAGAACTTTTGCCGGGTGGATCCTGATTCACCCCGACGCACTTCCAGATGGCTCCTTTCGCTTTTGAGGGGATCAGGAGCACATTCCGTGAGCGCGCTGGTCACGGAGACATGGGTTCGTCGTCGTCCCACTTCTATCCGATTCCGGAGAACTGCTCAAGCAGGGCAGACAGCGAAGCCGCCTGATGGACGGCGGACGACCGTTCCTGAGCGGATATGTCCATCAGGGCCAGAGGTGGAGGTTTCTACCGGAAGTCGTACGTGAGCATTTCACGGCTTCAGTCCCCACCGATGACGAGGCTCCCGGGAAACGTGGCTGGAATTCTCCGGCCTCATTGACATCGATGAGGTCAGCAGCGTCGTTGATCGTCAGAAAAACGTCTGCAAGGGGAACGAAGCGACTCATGCTCCTCTTCGTGTCCAGGAAATCCCGGTAGTCCTGCGGGAAACGGACTCCGAAGTGACGTTGGGCCTGCGTGATCTCATCGTTGTTCGAGCTCATGAGGGCGTTCTGTCAATGTCGGCTCATGCCGGATGGCGGGGGCTGCCCCGAGCCGCAGTGAGCAGGACTCGTTTCCGGAGGAGGGGAGGGCAGCCAGCCCGAGCATCTGTCCGTCGTCCAGGAGGACCTCCACGTCGGGGGAAGTGCTGGAAGCAAACGGCGATGCCCTCGTTGCGTGCCGTGGTCGCATCATGCATCCGCCCAGGTCGCAGGGCATCGGCCCATAACGTGCGACCTCGGTGGTCGGCAACGACAGTCGTATGAGTGATCTGGTGGTCAGAGGTCGTGGATGTCGGGGCGGGAGATGGCAGCTTCGGCGAACAGCCGGTGGTAGAAGGGGCCGAGGCCGTCGGGGATGGCCAGGGAATGGAACGCTTCCTCCGCCGGCAGAAGACGGCGGTGAGCCATCTCGAATCGTGGGTCCCACGGAGCCAGACGCACCTCTGCTCGCCACATCGACCGGACCAGCACCAGCCCTTCCTCCGGGCCTCGCACGCAGACGCCGCGGCTGAACCCGAGGAGTCGGCAGTCCATCACCTCGGCGCAGGCTTCCTCACTGACCTCGCGGCGCATCGTGTCGACCCACTGCTCGTGCCGCTCGGGGCGACCGCCGGGCAGGCCCCACCGCTGTCCATCTGGGCTGACCACGACGATCCGATCGCCGGCGACGCACACCGCCTCCGCGCCGTGTGGCGTACCCGGCGGTGGGTCAGAAGGCGGATACCACGCAACGCGGCATTCCTGACCGTTGATGGATGCGGTGAAGTAGGTGCCATTCCCAGCAATGTCGTTCATGGTTCCGTTCCGGAGATCGGTTCAAGCGGCTGTGGGGACGAGGTCCTCGTCGGGGTGTTCGACGAGGTGGCCTCGTTCGAAGCGGGCTCCGGCACGAACCGGGGCGACGAGGTGGTGCGCATTCACGGCCCGCCGGCGGGTCTGGGCGGACTCGACGAGCTTGAACACCATCGCGAGGGCTGCCGCGCGGGACCCGGCGCCTTTGGTGACCTTGGTCCGCAGGCGGACGGTCGCGAAAGTGGACTCGGTGGGGGTTCGTGGTGCGCAGGTGGATCCAGTGCTCGGCGGGGAAGTCGTAGAACGCCAGCAGCGCGTCCTCGTGGTCGGTGGTCTTCTTGACGGTCTTGGGGAACTTCGCACCGTACTGCTGGGCGAACGCCGTGATGGCCTGGGCCGCGTGCTCGTGGTCCTCGGCGTTGCAGATGTCCTGGAGGGCCTTCTTCGCCGCAGGCTGGGCCGACTTCGGAAGGCTGTCCAACACGTTCGCGGTCTTGTGAACCCAGCACCTTTGATGGCGAGTTGAGGGGAACACCTCGTTGACCGCGTTCCAGAGCCCGAGGGCGCCGTCGCCCACCGCGAGGACGGGGGCGCGCATTCCGCGCCGTGCAGCATCGCGCAGCAGGTTCGCCCAGGACTCGGACGATTCGCGGTAGCCGTCGGCCGAAAGGCCGTGCTCGTTGAAGGCGGTGTGGTCGGCCTGCCACTGCGCGGTCAGGCGGGCGACCGTGGCCGGGGACAGGCCCGCCGAGGAGCCTGGGAACTGCTCGAGTGCGGGAACGAAGTCGCTGCAGCTCAGGAGGGGGCTGCCATGTCAGCGAATGTCGGGAAGCGTCCGGCCTTGCGCTCGTAGCGATAGTGCGGACGACGGCGTCCGGGCAGCCATGCCACCGTGCGCTCCATGGTCCAACGATGACGGTCAAGCTGTCGGGAGGGGCGATGCCCGTGTGTTCGGTGCGCCACGCACGTGCCCCTCACCCGCGGACTCACCGGATTCGCACCCCACGAGCCCGTCGGCACCGCGCTCGCACCAGCCGCAGGCTCATCGGCCCCGGTCCTCGCCGCCACCGCGCGCCGAGTTCGTACCGGTGCATGAACAGAGCCGCATGAATTCGTCGGCTTGGACGAACAGCGCTCCCGCCATCCCTCCTAGAGTCGCACCGGAGACCAGCAGATGCTCCAGCGCGTCCTCGATGAGGAGACGAAAGCATGCAGACCCTTTTGCGCGGTGGCCGTGTCATTGATCCGGGAACCGGGCTCGACGCTGTCGCCGACGTCCTCGTATCTGACGGCGTGGTCAGAGCCGTCGGCACCGGACTCGACGCACCGCCGGGATGCACGGTCCTCGACGTCGCGGGCCTGGTTGTCGGCCCGGGATTCGTCGACCTGCACAGCCACGTGCACTCGATCGCGGGGCAACGGCTGCAGGCCACGGACGGCGTGACGACGGCACTCGACCTGGAGTCGGGCCTGATGCCCATCGGGCGGGCGTACGTCGAGGCCGCCGCGGCCGGACGACCGCTGAACTACGGCTTTTCCGCCTCGTGGGCCGGGGCCCGGGCACAGGTACTCGCCGGCATCGAGCCCGACGCACGGGTGACGAGCGGATTCGCGGTGCTGGGAAATCCCGCGTGGCAACGCTCCTCATCCGATCGTGAACTCGCCGAGTGGCTGGCTCTGCTGGAAGGCGAGCTGACCGGCGGAGCGCTCGGTATCGGAGTCCTCCTCGGATACGCGCCCCACAGCGAGCCTGCCGAGTTCCTCGCCGTCGCCCGGCTCGCCGCGAAGGCCGGCGTGCCGACGTATACCCACGTCCGCGAGCTGGTGGAGGTGGATCCCGGCACACCGGCGGACGGCTCCGAGGAGATCGCCATCGCCGCGGCCGAGACCGGTGCCGCGATGCACCACTGCCACGTCAACAGCACTTCGGGCCACCACATCGACCGGGTACTGGGTGCGCTGGACAACTCACGGCGGTCCGGATCTCGCGTGACGGTCGAGGCGTACCCGTACGGGGCGGGGAGCACCGCGATCGGAGCCGCCTTCCTCGACGCTGAACGGCTACGGATGAAGGGCCTGTCCGCGTCGAGCGTCGTGATGCTCGAATCGGGGGAGCGCATCGCCGACGACGGTCGGCTGCGCCAACTGCGCGAGAGCGACCCCGGGGCGCCCTGCATCCTGGAGTTCCTGGACGAGAGCGACCCGCGCGAGCGGGCCATGCTGCACCAGGCGCTCGCCTTCCCGGACGCGATCGTCGCCAGTGACGCGATGCCCGTCTTCTGGCGTGACGGCAGCAGCGACACCGCCCTGTGGCCGCTACCGCCCGGAGGGAGCACGCACCCACGCACGGCGGGGACGTTCGCCAAGACGTTGCGTGTGATGGTGCGGGAGAGCGGCGCCTGGGACTGGCCGGAGGCTTTCCGGCGGTGTGCTCACCTGCCGGCGCGGGTCCTCGACGAGGTCGCACCGGGTGCCCGGGCGAAGGGTCACCTCGGGGTCGGTGCCGACGCCGACATCGTCGTCCTCGACCCCGAGACGATCACCGATGCCGCCACCTACTTCGACCCCACGCGGCCCTCCGTGGGCGTCCAGTACCTGCTCGTCGGTGGTGTACCGGTGGTCAGCGCGGGGGAGTTGCAGGCTGATGCGCTCCCTGGTCAGCCGCTGCGAGGTGAGCCGCGATGAGGGCGGGGCGTGATGCGGTGGGTGCGGGACCTCCTGATGGACGTTGAATCCTCGGTGCGGTGCAAGACGCTGTTGCCCTCAGTGCTGACGCACGCTGCCGGCCGCGGAGACCCAGAGCATCGTGGTCGACGGGTGCATGCCCTTGAGGTGGCGGTTCGCCTTCGACATGACGGTGGGCGTTGTGATGGCGCTGCACGCGGCTGCGGCCGCGGTAACGCTGACGGGGCTGTCGATCCTGGTCACCGCTGACGAGGAGATCGGCCCCTGGCCCCTGCGCGCCCGCGCCATCCGCGGTTACGCCGTCCTCGCCGTCGGGCGAGAATTCGGGCGGGATCGCCGACTGCGGCGTATCCAGCGTCGCCGATGTCACGGCGGGCCGATGGCTCGATGACCGGCCCGCGTGCTGTGGCACGTTCCGAGAACGCCGGGCCCGAGAACGCCGGGCCCGAGAACGCCGGGCCCGAGAACGCCGGGCCCGAGAACGCCGGGCCCGAGAACGCCGGGCCCGAGACCCGGGGCCCGCGCCACTGGTCACCGGTACCGAACGTTCCCCGTCACCCCGTCACCCCACCGCCAGGCGCGCCGACATCACAGGACCTCAACGAAGCCCGTAGTAGAGCGAGTTGTGCGCGGTATCCGGAAGGTACAGCACGTCGTTGCCGTCCGAGTCCCGCCGCACCGCGAGCCGGTCCGCGCTCACGCCAGGCGCGGCTGACTGCGAGGTCCACGTGCCGCCCGACTCGGTCGCGGCGAAGACGCGGTCGGCGCCGGAGCCGGTCACGTAGTAGACCCGCTTGGTGTCCGTCTCGTCCCAAGTGATGCCGAGGGCCGCGGCGGTCTGGCCGTCGGCGTACACGATCTGGCGGGCCCAGCCGGCGCCGCTCGGATACGCGTAGTACACACGGAAGTTGCCGCCGCTGTCGGCGGAGCGGTAGCGGTAGGCGACCTTCGGGATGGAGCCGTCGAGGGTGAGTTTGGCGCTCTGCACCGCCGGGCCCGTGTAGGCGTTGTCGATGCTCCACTCCTCACCTGTGGTGAGCTCCTGGATCACGTCGGACGTGCCGGGCGTCACCGGGGTGGTGAGGGCCGCGCCGGCGCTGTTCGCGAAGGCGCCGGTCGACGGGTCGTAGCGCAGGTAGGAGAGCTGGTGCCGGAATCCGGTCGCCGGGGCCTTGGCCCACTCGTACAGAAGGTGCACGCGCCCGGCGGCGTCCACCGCCAGGTCGTCGGGGTACACGGAGCGGTTCAGCGCGCCGGCGAAGGTGGCGACCACGCTCCAGCGTGCGGCGGCGTTGTCCCAGCGGTACAACTTGCCGGGACGCTGATCGGCGCCGGCGCCGACACGGGCGGCCAGGTACAGATCGCCGTTGGGCGCGGTGGTCACGATCGGATAGGTGATGCCCTCGCCCTGGTCGGGCAGTTCCGCCGCGTGGTCCGTGACGTCCCCGCCGGGGGCTTCGGTGCGGAAGTAGCGCCAGGCGTTGGCGTGCATGGAGGCGAACACGTGCAGGCGGCCGCTGCCGTCGCGCGCGACGGACGGCTGGTTGTGACCGTTGTCGTCGGGGAACTCGGCCTGCTGTCCGCTCTTGTCGAGCAACGGCAGACGGCTCCAGACCCCGTCCGGGTCGCGCCGCGCGATGGCCGGGCGATGCGTGGTGGCCGTCGAGCCGGGCTCGTTGAAGGCGAAGTAGGTGTACTGACCGCGGCCCTTGTACGTGGCGACCGGCGTCCACCAGGCGGCCTGGTTCGACGAGTCCATCGCGTACGGAACCTTCTCGATCACCGTCGCCGCGGCTGCCGTGCGGTCCGTGACGTTGGCCTGGGCGGGCTGGGTGACCGGGGTGGCCTGCACGGCTGGGACGGGCGTGAACAGGGCGGCCAGGGCCGCGGCCGAGGCGGCGTACGCGCGTGCCGTGGGACGTCGCAAGGTGAACTCCTTCGTGGACGTGATGGTGAGGGTGAGGCGGGCGGGAGCGGCCCCGCGCGGCGGTCCACCCCTCCGCTGCGCCGGGAACTTACAGCAGATCCCAGATGATGAATAGAGATTGCACAATGCGGATTCGAGATACGTCTTGGGGAAGGCGTATGCGGCATGACGAAGGGCCCGGTGAAGGGTGTTCGACCTTCACCGGGCCCGGACCGCCACGCGCCGGCTCAGCGCTTGATGAGGTCGGTGACCTCCTCGGCGGCCTTCTTCATCGCGTCCTTCGGCTTCGACTTGCCGACCAGGACGGCCTGGACCTGCTTGGCCACGGCCTCCTCGATCTGGGCGTTCTGCGCGAACTGCCAGAACGGGCTGCCGGTCGCCGTGTCGGTGATCTTCTCGGTCCACTCGGTGGTGAAGGTGTCCTGCGCGACCTTCGGGTCGGCCAGGCCCGCCGTGGTGGACGGCGGCAGGGCGCGGGAGGCGAAGTACTCGGTGGTGGTGGCGCGGTCGGAGGTGGTGTGCAGCGCGAACTGGGTCGCCGCGTCCTGCCCCTTGCCCTTGACGATCGCGATCACACCGCCCCACAGCAGCGCCTGCGGCGTGTCACCGGAGCGCAGCACCGGACGCTTCATCGGCTGCATCGCGTCGGCAAGTGTCTTGTCCTTGGACTGGGCCGCGGTCACGCCCTTGCCGATGATGGCGTCGTCGTAGAAGGCAGCCTTGCCCTGCCCGAACAGGGCGCGCGCGTCGAAGCGGTCCACGTCCGCGGCGATCAGCTTCGCGTCGTGCAGCTTCTTGTACCAGGTGACCGCGTCGACGGAGGCGTCGTCGCCGATGGTCACCTTGTCGCCTTCCATGAGCGTGCAGCCGAAGGTCTGCATCCACGGGAAGATGTCCTTGAGCTGCGCGACCTTGGTGGCCGCGGCGTAGGGCACGACACCGCCGCCGAGCCCCTTCAGCTCCCGCAGCGCGCCCTCGAACTCCTCGACGGTGGTGGGGTGCTTCTTGATGCCGGCCTTCTCCAGGAGCTTGGAGTTGGCGATCACGCCGATCGAGCCGGTGTTCCACGGCAGGCCGTACTGTTTGCCGTCGTACGTGCCGCTGTCCAGCGCCACGTTGGTGTAGCCGCCCTTCAGGGCCACGGAACCGAGGTCGGCGAGCTTGCCCATCTGCGCCACCGCGGCGAGCCAGGCGATGTCGAGGTGCACCGCGCCGGTCGTCTCCCCGCCGCCGAGCTTGAGAGTGAGCTGGCTCAGGTACTCGTTGTACGGGTACGAGACCGCGCGGATCTTGGAGTTCTCGGCCTTCTCCCACGCCGCGATGATCTTCTCGATCGAGGGCTTGGCGGCCTCCTCGTTGAGCGACCAGGAGGTGAAGTCGAAGTCCTTGGACTTCGTGTCGCCTCCGTTGGAGGAGGTGCTGGCGCCGGACGGTGCGCAGGCGCCCAGCATGCCGGCGCCGGCCACACCGAGCGCGCCGATGCCGAACATGCGCAGCGCGCCGCGCCGGCTGATGCCAGAGGTGGTCATGGTGTCTCCATGGGGGAGTGGGCGAAAGGGAAAGGAAGCGCGTGGGGGAGGGTGCGGAAGGGGAAGGAATTGCGTGGGGGAGGGTGCGGACGGATCCCGCGGGCTCAGCTCTTGACCGAGCCGGCGGTCATGCCGCCGACGAGGTAGCGCTGCAGGAACATGAAGGCGACGACGACCGGGACGGACACGATGAGCGAGGCCGCCATCAGCTCGGGCCAGGCGGTCTGGAACTCGCCGATGTAGGTGGAGACGAGGCCGGGCGGCAGGGTCTGCTTCTCCTTGTCGGCCAGCGTCACCGCGAAGATGAAGTCGTTCCAGCCGCGGACGAAGGCGAACAGGCCGGCGGCGATCATTCCGGGCGCGGCCAGCGGCGCCACGATGGAGTGCAGCGTCCGCCACCGGGACGCGCCGTCGATGGACGCCGCCTCCAGCAGGGCGTCCGGGATGGTGTCGAAGATGCCCTTCAGCATCCAGACGCACAGCGGCATCGTGAACGTGGTGAAGGACAGCACCAGGGCGGTGTACGTGTTCAGCAGGCCGAAGCTGGAGAACACGGCGTACAGCGTCACCAGCAGGAGCGCCTGGGGGAACATCTGGGAGGCCAGCACCAGGTGCATCAGCGAGCGCCGCCCGCGGTAGCGGAACTTGGAGAACGAGTAGCCCATGTATGTGGCGACGACCACGCTCAGCACGGCGGTGATCGAGGCCACGATGAGGGAGTTGACCAGGTACTTGATCAGTTGGTCGTTCTCGGCGAGGGCCGTGAAGTTGCTGAAGGTGATGTCGGTGGGTACGAGCTTCGGCGGGAACTGGAAGGTCTGCTCGGGGCTGCTCAGGGCGGTGGCCAGCAGCCAGTAGACCGGCAGCATGCCGAAGGCGCCGATCACCAGGACCGCGGTCCAGGCGGCGATCCGCGAACGCAGCAGGTCCTTGCGGATCCGGTGCCGAGAGGTGCGTCCGGCGGACGTGGTGGACGGCCTCAGCCGGTCGGTGCCGGACAGCGGGGTGGAGGTCGTGGAGGTCATCAGGCGTCGCTCTTCCGCTCGGTGATCCTGAGGTAGACGGCGACCAGGATGAGCAGGAGCAGCATCCACAGACCGCCCAGCGCGGTCGCCCGGCCGATGTCGAAGCCCTTGAAGGCGGTCTGGTACACGGCGGTCGCGAAGGTCTCGGTGGCGCCGGCCGGACCGCCGCCGGTGAGCACGTAGATGGTGTCGAAGTGCTGGAAGTTCCAGATGAACTCCAGGAGCAGCACGATCGAGGCGACACCGCGGACCTGCGGCCAGGTGACGGCGAAGAAGCGCCGGATCGAGCCCGCCCCGTCCATCGAGGCCGCCTCGTGCAGTTCCTTGGGAACGGTCTGCAGACCGGCCAGGAGCATCACCATCATCCAGGGAAAGCTCGCCCAGGTCTTGGTGACGATGACGGCGAGCATGGCGGTACCGGGCTGGCCGAGCCAGGAGATGGACTCCTCGATGGCCCCGGCCTTCATGAGGATGCCGTTCAGCACGCCGTAGTTCGCGTTGAAGATCCACATCCACAGGAAGGAGACCACCACGCCCGGGATCACCCAGGGGAACAGGAACAGGCCGCGCAGGAAGCCGCTGCCCTTCAGGCCTGAGTTCAGCGCGAGCGCGAGCGCGAAGCCGACCACGAAGGGGACGAGGGTCGCACCGACGGTGAAGACCAGCGTCTGCTTGAGGATCGTGAGGAAGTCGCCGTCCAGCCAGTAGGTGAAGTTGTCCAGGCCGACGAATTCCCGGCCCGGCAGCCGCAGATCCTGCTTGAAGAAGCCGGTGAACAGGGCCGACAGCAGCGGGTAGATGATGATCGTCGCGAACAGGGCGAGCCCCGGTGCGGTCAGCAGCAGTGCGAACGCGCCGTTGGAGAGCCGCCCGCCGGTCCGCTCACGGCGTGGAGCGGCCTTCTGGGGAGGTGCGGCCGTACTCATGGGTGTGTCCTCTCAAACGGGGCGGGAGCGGTGATGCAGGGCGTGGCACGGGAGGCCGTGCGTCGGCAGGCGGATTCGACGCGGCCGGGCGTGAGCGGGTGAGCCGCCCCGTCCCCTGCTTCTACCGAGGCCCTGTGTGAATGCCATGCATGCTCCATTGAACGCAAGTTGCAGCATGCGGGATCGTTCTCCATATCTTGCGACGGCGTCAACCCTTTTGGGCACTGAATCGCCGGTTCCGTGCAGGATCGGCGAAGTTGTTGCACCTGCTGCGAACTTGGCCGACAGCCCGCGACGACGGATGTCATCGGCTGCGCCGGAAACGTACAACAAATCCCACTGACTGAACAGTGGTTGCACAATGTGGATGTGATGTACGTTCAAGGCCGCTCCGCTGCGGCGGAGAGTATCCGAGCTTCACACCGAGGAGGCCGCACCGTGCGGGAAGAAGAGGTCCATTACGACATCGCCGTCATCGGCGGCGGCCTGGCGGGGACCTGCGCGGCCATCGCCGCGGCCCGGCTCGGCCGGCGCGTCGCTCTGGTCAACAACCGGCCCGTCCTGGGCGGCAATGCCAGCAGCGAGGTCCGGGTCTGGGTCTGCGGCGCCACCGCCCACGGCGTGCACCGCTGGGCCCGCGAGACCGGGATCATGGGCGAGCTGTACACCGAGAACCAGTACCGCAACCCCGAGGGGAACCCGTACTACTGGGACCAGGTGGTTCTCGATGCCGTCCGGGCCGAACCGGGCATCGACCTGTACCTCAACACCGACGTACGGGAGGTCGACGCGAGCGGCCCGGACGACGCACGCGAGGTACACTCCTGCACCGGCTGGATGATGGGCTCCGAGCGGCATATCACCTTCCACGCACGGCAGTTCCTCGACTGCACCGGCGACGGCCTGCTAGGCCACCTCGCCGGCGCCCGCTACCGAATCGGCCGTGAGGCGCGCTCGGAGTTCGGCGAGCCCTGGGCGCCCGAGGAGGGGGACGAGGCGCTGCTCGGGTCGACGATCCTGTTCCACACCAAGGACACGGGCCGGCCGGTGAAGTTCGTGCCGCCCGCCTACGCCCGCGACCTCACCACCACGCCCATCCTGCGCAACCGCGTGCTGCGCACCGGCGACAACGGCTGCGACTACTGGTGGATCGAGTGGGGCGGCGAGCTCGACACCGTCCACGACAACGAGCGCATCCGCGACGAACTCCAGGCCGTGATCATGGGCATCTGGGACCACATCAAGAACTCCGGCGAGTTCCCGGACGCTGAGAACCTGACGCTGGAGTGGGTCGGCAGCCTCCCCGGCAAGCGCGAGTACCGTCGCTTCCTCGGCGACCACATGCTGACCCAGCAGGACATCCTCGAGCAGCGGCAGTTCGCCGACCGCGTCGCCTTCGGCGGCTGGTCCGTCGACCTCCACCCGGTGCAGGGCATGTACGCCGACGAGCCCGGCGCCCGCCAGCGCTACGCCGACGGCATCTTCCACATCCCGCTGCGCTCCCTGTACTCGGCGAACGTCATGAACCTCCTGTTCGCCGGGCGCAACATCTCCGCCACCCACATCGCCTTCGGCGCCACTCGCGTCATGGCCACCTGCGCCACGCTCGGCGAGGCCGCGGGCACGGCCGCCGCGCTGTGCGCCACCGAGGGCCTCACCCCGCGCGAACTCGCCACCCAACACCCCGAGCTGATGCGCCGCACCCTGCTGCGCCAGGACGCCTCGGTCATCGGCCTGTACGACGACGACCCCGACAACCTGGCGCGCACGGCCCGCGTCAGCGCCTCTTCGCACCTGAGCCGCCTGGCCGCCGAGCCCACACCGACCGCACCCGGCGAGCCGTATCCGCTCACCCGCGACCTCGCGCTGCTGCTGCCGGTGGACCCCGCACTCGACACGGTGGACCTGCTCGTCCACGGCGCCCCGGGCGAACGGCCGGGCGAACTGACCGTGGAACTGTGGAGCACCGGCCGCCCCGAGAACGCGGTCCCCGTCGACCACCTGCTCACCACCACGGTGTCCGTGCCGGCCGGCGGCCCCCACTGGGTCACGGCACGCCTCGACCACCGCCCGGACGCCCCGGAGAACGTCGTCCTGATCGTGCGCGCCTGCCCGGGCGCGGCGCTGGTCCTCGTCCCCGAGCGCACGGACGGCGTCCTCGCACTGCGCAACAGGGTCGAAGGAGACGCGGCCGTCGACCACGACATTCCGGAGGAGGACGGCCAACTGGTCCTGGAATGGCAGGCCCGTGGCCTGCGCCGCCGGACCTTCGGCTTCCGTGCGACCCCGGACACCGCCGCGTTCCTGCCCGAGCGGGCCGTCGGCGGATTCCAGCGCGCCTACGGGGGTCCGCAGATGTGGTCGTCCGAGCTGCTGCCCGACCCGGAGCGAGCCGCCGAGTGGCTGCGCCTCGACTGGGACGAGGAGCAGCAACTCACCGAAACGCGCGTCGTGTTCGACGACGATGTCGACGAGTACCTCAACAACCTGCACCGCCACCGCACCCCGTTCGAGGTCATGCCGGAACTGGTTCGCGACTACCGCATCCAGAGCCGTGAGGCCGACGGCACCTGGCGCACGCTGCTGACGGTGACGGGCAACCGCCGCCGCCACCGCGTGCACGAGCTGAAAGGTGCGGACGGCGGGCCCGTGCGCACCGACGGGCTGCGGCTCGTGGTGGACGCGACGCACGGGGCGCGGCACGTGCACGTGATCGCGTTCAAGGTGCACGGCGCATAGCCACACGGCGAAGGGGCCCGGTGAAGGTCGAACGACCTTCACCGGGCCCCTTCGCTACGTGATTCAGAGGACGCCGAGTGCTTGGCTGATGGCGTCGGCGGCTTCGATGACCTCGCGGGTGAGGGCGAGGCGCTGCCCTTCGGCTTCGGTGTGGCTGCCGAGGAGGGAGGCGGGTCCCCACAGTGAGATGGCGGCGACGACGTCACCCGAGGCGTCGCGGACGGGCGCGGCGAGGGAAGCGCGGCCCAGGGCACGTTCTTCGGCTTCGATGGCGTAGCCGGTGCGGCGGACCGTGTCGATCTCGGTGTCGAGGAGGTCGTGGCTGGTGGTCGTGTAGTCGGTGTGTGCTGTGAGCGGTTCGGGAAGCAGCTTGCGGCGCTCTTTGGGCGTGAGGCCGGTGAGGAGGCATTTGCCGATGCTGGTGGCGTGCAGCGGAGCGGTGTGTCCGGCCTGCGTGTAGGACTTGGGGGCGCGGGTTCCCTCGAAATTGCACAGGAACATCAGCTCGGTGTCGCGGCGGATGGCGACGTTGGCTCCGAGTCCGGTACGCGTGGCGAGGTCCTGGAGGACCATGCGGGCGGCGCGGTGGACGGGATGGCGATTGGTGGCGGTGGCGGCGAGCGGGAGGATGCCGAGGCTGAGGCGGTAGAGGTTGCTGACGGGGTCGCGTTCGACCATGTCGAGGCGCTCAAGGGTGGACAGCAGGCGGGAGGTGGTGGAGGAGCCCAGTCCGGTGAGTTCGGCGACGTCGGAGACGCGTAGTTCGGCGCGGCCGGAGTCGAGTGCGCGCAGCACCGAGACCGCTCGTTCGACGCTCTGGTTCGTCCCGACGTCGGTCGCCCGAGTAGCCATGACCCTCCTCATTTTGCAAACCGCTTGCACAATCTGCATCAGCATATCGCGTCGACCTGAGGGCTGTTCCTGAAATCCGCCAGCTCGCAGCCGGAAGGGATACGGGCCATTCACCGTGTTGTGCGGGGCGCCCATGGACGGACCCCATCTGCATGCAGGACGCGCAGCAGGACGCAGAGGAGGACGACGGCGGTGCGCACGGGCTCTTTCCTGAGTGAGTGCAGGCTCCCGGCCGGTGGCCGTGCTTGCGGCTGCCGCGCCGATCACCGGAAGAGAGAGTGGAGTGGGGCCACACGTCGTGTTCCCTGAGGCATCTTCCCGATCCTCTCTGGGAGCTTTGGCCGGGACATCCTGAATGTCGTGGGTTCGCCTCTCTCCTGGAGCGACTGCACTCCAGGTATCAGGGCCTTTGGTGCCCATGTCGCCGGTGAGGGTCTGTTGCTTGCCGTCGAGGTCCGTGTAGACGAACTTGAAGTTGTAGTCGCACGTTGCGGTCGTGCTGTTCTCGATCTGGAACTCAATGGACATCGTGGCGCCACCGTCCCCGCCGCCCGATCCCATTCCCTTGAGGTCGGCGCGAGCCGTCGCCTTCAGCACAGGCTGCGTTCTTCGTCGGGGCCTTCTCTTCCGAACACGCAGCCAGGAGTGCCAGCGGAAGCAATAGGACAACGGTCTTGTGTCTCAGCATGGACAGAAGTGCAGCCTCGCCAGTGTCAAGAGACTTCTCGCGAGAGGAGCCGGCTGCCTTGATCTGCCTCTGCGAGCAACGGCGAGCCCGGTCGTCGCACTCCGCCAGGCGATGGCGGCGAATTTGTTGCGGATCGACGGCAGCCGCAGCAGACGGAGGGCGATATCGATGGCCGTAATGGCGGCCTGCTGCTCGGTCGAGCCGTGCCGGTGGGGGAGGGGCACTGTGCTTCTGCCTCTCGGCGGTCATCGCCGCTGGCGCGACGGCGTCCGAGCAACTGGTCATAGGGCGTCACCGAGGGCCGCGGCCTGGTGCCCGGCAGAAGGCGGCTCAGCTTCCACCGTGCAGGAACGTCACGGTCGCCAACGTTTGCCTGGTGGCCGACGGCAGCGCGGGCGACGGCGGTTGGCTTGGGCCGGCCAGTTTTGCGGGCCTCCAGGGCGGCCGCGTCAGTGGTCAGGGCCCCGGCCCAACCGCGGACCGGGTGTTCTGTCGCGGGGCTGGACAGCCCAGGCAGTCGGCGCCGGCGGATCGAGGCCGGACCGCCACCGGGCAGGACGCCGCAGGCTCCCAGCCGAGCCGATTCCGCCGATCCGGTTCGTCGTTGCTGTGGCAGGCGATCTTCAGCCGGATGGCGTGCCGGTGCCATCATGACGCCATGTCTTCCTATGACTTACAGAGACTGGCCGACCGCGACGGCATCCGCGTCCACGATGCCAAGCGGGCCGATCCGGTACTGGGGGTGTGGAAGGTTCATCTGACCTACCCGTCCTCGGAGTTCGAGCGACTCGGGGCCGATCTCCGATATGCACTCCCGAGTGGCCCTGCATGACACCCCACCGGCCCGGCGCGGGAGACGTGTTGGAGGAATGGTTCGCCACCATCGCCGGTCGAGGGCCGGAGAACCCGCCGCCCGTGGTGGTGACCGCGCTGCAACAGGACATGCGGCGCCTGCTGGGGGACAAGTACGAGGAGTACAGACAGGCCTCCGGGCACGCGCCGGGCGGGTCAGGGAGCACGGCAGGATCGGGCAGCTGCCTGGTGGCCGTGCTCGGCTTGATCAGTGCCGCCTGCGCGGCCGTCTGGCTGCTCGTCCGACCCGGGGAGGTTTCGGTCACGATGGGGTCGCGTTCCCCGAAGTTGCGGACACCCGCGACCCGGACACCGTGCTCGACGCCCCCCCCCGCTGAGCCGAATGCCGGGCGCCCGCGCCCATGGCCACGAGCGGAACGCCGCCTTGCGGGTCGCAAGGGGTGTGGGCAAGAAGTCTCCCCACGCCGTGCTGGATGCAGGCGGGTCGGGTGCCATGGGCGGGGGCGCGGACCGGCTCGATACGTGTGGGGCCGTGGAGCGGGCGTGCCGGGAGTTGCCCGCCTCGATCTCGTCCGGGCCAGGCAGGCCCCCATGGCAGGAGCCCGGTCAAGGCGGTGCCCAGGACCACGGCGGCCCTTTTCCTGATGGTGCATGCCTGGAACTCGGGTCAGGAACTGGCCTGTTCACCCAGCTGCTCCGCAGCACTTTCCCCCATGTGATCAGCGTGGACCTCTCCGAGCAGATGCTGAGCCAAGCCGTCGGGCGCTCACCGGAGCGCGTGCGCGCCGACGCCACCGCCCTCCCGCCGGCCGATGCTCAGGTCTCGGCCGTCGCCGCGATCGACATGCTCCTGTATCCCGCCGCAACAGCCCGTGTACTGGCTCCCAACGGCGTGTTGTTGTGGATCAGCCGGCTCGGCGAGGACGGTCCACTGCACTGCCTGCGGCAGACGTCGTCGCCCTGCCCGGAGAATGGCATGCCGTCGCGACCAGCGCCGACTGGGGCAGCTGGGCCGTCCCACGCCGCGCTTACTGAACCTTGCTCAGCCGGCGAGCTTTAGGCTGCTGGGTCGCCGGCTTTGACCGGTTCTCTCCGTCCCTGCCCGGGTGCGGGTGAGGCGGTGGGAGTCGATGCCGGTCTCGATGATGGTGCCGTTGAACGTGCGGCGGTCGACAATGGCCGCGTGGCTGTGTTTGCGACAGAGGGCCGCGTTTCGACGGCGGTTGTGGAGGCACCGGGATGCCATGCCTGGAGCGAACTGTTGACGAGTCTCGACAGCAGTCGGCCTTCACCCGGGGCGGCCGTAGGCGCCGTCTGCAGGGTCGCAGAGCCGAACCCGGCTGAGCTCGGGGTTCCAGGGTTGAAGTTGTCGCTGCGGCAGCTTCTACCGTCCTGAACAGGGCCGGAGAGACCGGCCCGGTGACGCGATTGTGAGGGAGGCGGCGATGGACCGGCCTATCGCGGAGGTCGCCCGGATATCGGGCGTGACGGCCCGGACCCTGCGGCACTACGACGAGATCGGCCTGCTGCCGCCCGCCCGGATCGGGGCCAACGGCCACCGCTACTACGAGGAGCACCAGCTCTTGCTGCTCCAGCAGATCCTCGTACTGCGGGCGCTGGGCCTGGGGCTGCCGGAGATCGGCCGGATCCTGGCCGAGCAGGTCGACGAGGTGGAAGCGTTGCGCGGCCACCACCGGCGCCTTCTCGCCGAGAGGGACCGGCTCGAGGCCCTGGCCGGCACCGTCGCCCGCACGATCGCCGATCTGGAGCAGTCCAGGAAGGACGGCACAGCCATGACCGCTATCAATCGACCGGAGAACCTGTTCGAGGGCATCCAGCCCTCCCAGTACGAGGAGAGCCTGCATGCCTTCCCCGAGCATGCCGAGGAGGTCGCCCGCAGGGTCGCCACGATGACATCGGAGGACGTCGAGGCCGGGCAGCGCGAGCGCACGGCGCAGATGGTCCGGCTGGCGGAGCTGATGGCCGCCGGCCTCCTTGCCGACGCCGAGCCCGTGCAGGCCGAGATCGACGCCCAGTACCGGGCCCTGACCGAACTGCGGGCCGTCTCTGCCGAGGAGTACCGCGCCATCGGACGCTCGTGCGTGGACAACGACGCCTGGCGCGCCGCGTACGAAACGATCGCACCGGGCCTGGCCGCATACCAGCGGGACGCCATCGAGGCGTACGCCGCTACCCGGCTGAGCTGACCCGGCACCGGCTGCCCACGGGAACCAGCCCGCAAGAGCGGCCCCTGTCAGCCACACCGACAGGCTCACCTCGCCCGACCACGCTTGTGCCGGGCGAGGTGCTGCCCGTTCTCATGAACCTCGGACTCGGCCCGGAACGACTGCCTCCAGAAGAGCGGCTCCGCCTCACTTTCCGTGAAACGTGCACCGTGAGTAACGGTTGGTGGCCGCTCTGGCGGTCGTGCTCAGGGTTCGGGTCCGTGGAAGAGATGGTGCTCCGGCTGGAGGAGCTGCTGTTCCCGTCGATCGCGGATGTCGGGGTGCTGTCGGTCGACGTGAACGATGAGGAGGCACTGATAGAGGCCCGGTGCACGATGGCCGGGGCCGACTGCGTTGGGTGCAGGGGCTGGTCGGAGCGGGTTTGGTGCCGTCCATCACTGTGCGAGTGATCGCGAAGAACCCTGCGTCCACCACGTTGTCGGCCGACCCGCAGACGGTGGCAGAACAGCAGTACTCTGCGCACCATGCAGACTCCCGATCCGGCGGCCGGGTCGTGTCGCCCGGTGCTTGGGCCCGGTTCTCCACGGGATGGCGCTCAACTGCTCCCGGTCCGCCATGAACAGCGTGGTATCCAGGCCTGCATGTGCTCAGTCGATGACCGCAGTGGCTTCGACTTCGACCAGGTAGTCGGGGGAGGCCAGTGCCGCGACGCCGAGCAGCGTGCCCGGCGCGAGCGGTTTGACCCCCAGTTTCGCGGCAGCTCGGGATACCCCTTCCAGGAACAGGGGCATCTTGTCGGGAGTCCAGTCGACGACGTAGACGGTCAGCCTGGACACGTCCTGGAAGGAAGCGCCGACCCCGGCCAGGGCGGTGCCGATGTTGAGGTAGCTCTGCTCGACCTGAGCGGCGAGATCGCCTTCGCCCACCGTGGCTCCGTCGGCATCGAAGGCGACCTGCCCGGCGATGAAGACCAGCTTTGATCCGGTCGCGACCGACACCTGCCGATAGGCGTCGATCTCCGGCAGTCCTGCGGGGTTCACCAGGGTGACGGCCATGATGTCTGTCTCCTTTTGTGAGAGGGCCCGGGGCCCAGGGCGGGCGAGCCGAGACTCTTGGTCACTTGTGGTTACTCAGGAACTGTAGGAGAGTGCCTGCTGACGTGGAAGAACGCACTTTTTAGTAACTGGGGAACCTCATGGTGACCAAGAAGCAGTTCATGGGTTCGCCCGAGGAAGACGCGGACCTGACGCGCGCGGACTCCCTGGCGCGGGAGATCTTCTCGGACATCGCCAACAAGTGGGCGCTGCTGATCGTCGAGACCCTCGGCGAGAACACCCTGCGCTTCAGCGAGTTGCGCAACGGGATCGAGGGGATCAGCCACAAGATGCTCACCCAGAACCTGCGCATGCTGGAACGCAATGGCCTGGCCGACCGGACCGTGCACCCCACCGTGCCGCCGCGGGTCGAGTACACCCTTACCGAGTCGGGTCGAGCATTGAGAGCGACGGTCGATGGAATGTGCGCCTGGACCCATCAGTACCTCGGTCACATCGAGGCCGCCCGCCACCGCTTCGACGCATGACGCGGGCGATTGCGTCGCTGCCCTGAGGGCAACCGGGACGCCCAGTGTGGCCAACCCGTGCTGTGACCGGGGAGGTTCGCCGGGCTGCTGATCGAGTACGTGGAAACGAGCGGGATTGGGTGGGCGGAAGGCATCCGGTGCAGCGGCAGATGAACCCGGTGCATCAGGAAGGGGAAAAGTCATGCCGGACCAAGGGATTTCGCCGATACTCGTGCTGCGCGAGGTGCCGACCGGTACCTACATGACGAAGTCCCGGTTCCAGGGCCTCATACTGCCGCGCCAGCCGGGTGGGCCGGTGCGCGCCAGGGCGGAGGGCAGCGACGGTGTCGGCCGCGCTGGCTGGGACCGCGGGGGTGCTCGGCGGTGGCACCGGCTCCGAGGTGAGGTCACCGCCGAGCGTCCGCGCGGCCTGACAGACGGCACTGACATCGGTCGGGGGCGTTCCGGGGGTGGGGGAACACGTTCGCGGCACACCGGGCCCCCAGTCCTGCCCTGGTGCAGTCGCCCTTCGCGGTGAGCCGGTCCCGCCCGAGGAGGCGTGGCGCTTCCCCTCCGGCCGTGAAGGCGGCCGGTGAGGAGCCCACCCCCGGCTCGCGGGTGGCTCGCCGCCTGCGCCCGGCTCGGCCCTGCACCCGGAGCCGACGGCAGACCCCGACGGCGCACGCCTCAGCACGTAAGGAACTCCTATCCGCTTCGAGACGCTGGACGATCCGTAGATCCTCCGGCCGACCGACGCGATCACCCGGACGGCCGTCACCTGTGCGTGCGGTTCGGACCTGGGGCCTTACCGCGGTCTGGAGCCGATCGGTGACCCGCATCCGATGGGGCACGAGTACGTCGGCTTCGTGGAGGAGGTCGGCAGCGAGGTCACCTCGGTCAAGCCGGGGCAGTTCGTCGTCGGCTCGTTCGCCACCTCGGACAACACCTGCGTGAACTGCCGTAACGGCTTCCAGTCCGGCTGCCTGCACCGGGAGTTCATGAGTACTTGCCAGGCCGACTACGTGCGCATTCCCAACGCGCAGGGCACTCTGGTCGCCACCGACGAGACGCCCGACGAGCGGTTCTGGCCCGGTCTGCTGGCCGTCTCCGACGTGATGGGGACCGGCTGGTGGGCCGCCGACGCCGCCGAGGTCACGCCAGGCTCCACCGCTGTCGTCGCCGGTGACGGTGCCGTAGGGCTGCGCGGTGTCATCGCGGCCAAGGAGCTGGGCGCGGAGCGGACCATCGCCATGAGCCGCCACGAGTCCCGCCAGAAGCTCGCCCTGTGAGGCCGGGTATCTGTTCCAAGAAGGTCCGGCGGGGGCACATAGTGTTGCGGCACCGATACCACCGAACTCGTAACTGGAGCACGACTCTTCGTCCGGCGCTCGGTGCGTCAGCGGGAAACCGCAGGTAGGAGCTATGAACCCGGGTAGACCTGGCCCCGCACCCCGGGTAGGTGGCGCCGACCCGGGGTGCATTGCGCGTCAACGCGCACTATCTCGATATTCACGTCTGCCGACAGCACCGCGATGTCCGCGACCGACGGGAACAACAGCTCCTCCAAGCGGAGTGCAACCTCTTCCACGGCCCGGACTTTCAGCCCAACCGCCGGGGCGACGGCCGATTTTCGGGCGACTTCCGAAGCTGTCCCGAGACGCTCAGCTGTCACTCACAGTGGCCGCTGCACAGAAGTTGAGCCAGAACTCGTGAACGGACAGCACTTGTTCACCAGTTGGGGGGACAGCCTGCTTCCTTCGGCGAGTCTAAAAGTTCACGAGTTTCGACAGGGCAGGTACTCGGCGGCATCTGATTGGCCTTCAGGCGGACCCGAACGTGTGCCCGCATCCGTTGCGGTCAGCCGGTGCGGCGGGAGCGGGTCAGAGCCAGTCCGCCCAGGGCCGTGCCGATCAGCCCCACCAGCATGGCCACGTAGGCCCCGCCCAGACCGTTGCCGGTGCCGAGACCACCGTCGGCGGTGGCCGCGACCAGCCCGCCGAGGGCCATGCTGATCAGCCCCGCCGCCATGGCCACCATGGCGCCGAGCGATCCGTTGGCAGCGCCGAGACGACTGGCGGGGCGGGCCAGTGCCAGCCCGGCGATGACCACGCCGGTCAGCCCCAACAGGGCGCCCGTGCTGGCCCCGAGCCGCCCGAGGCTGAGGTCGTAGAAACTGGCGGCGACCGGCTGGACCGAGGCGTGTGCGGCCGCCGGTGCGGCAAGCCAGATGCCTCCGAGCATGGCGGCTGCGGCGGCGGCAAGCAGGCGACGAACAGACATGAGGTGCTCCTTCTCTTCCTGCGACTGGGTCTCGCCTGAGGATGTCTGCCGGACCCGTTCCCGGTCGTCTGGCGGACGCAGACACTCTGTACTGACGCCGGTGCCGCATCCAGCTGCCGCGGACGCCGCAGGAGGTGCGAAGGTACTGCGTGTGCGGTAGCCGGCCGCTGGTCCACGAGGGGGACGCGCCCGCGGCGGCAGCCAGCTAGGGTGCGCGTATGAGTGCAGGTGAGGCCGGTGTCCGGGCCCGCGTCGGAGACTGGGCCATCGCTGTCGGCGTAGCGGCGGTGCTGCTGGTTACCGGGCTGTCCGGGCAGCGTTCCGCCACTCACCTCGACCTGCTCGGGTACGCGCTGCTGACGGCCGGTGGGCTGGCGCTGGCCGCGCGCCGCCGGGCCCCGGTTCCCGTCCTGGCCGTCACCGGGCTGTGCGCGGTGGGGTGCCAGGCGGCCGGCTTCGACGTGCCTGCTGTCGCGTACTTGTTCGCGGTGTACGCGGCCGTACGGGCGGGACACCGAACCATCACGGTGGCGGCGAGCGTGGCCATGCTGGCCATGCTTCCGCTCGCGGCTCTGGCCTCGGGCCTGCACGACACGGGCGAGGCGTTCGCGCAGGCCCGAGGCGCCCTGGAACTGGCCTGGCTGATCGCGGCCGGCGCCGCGGGTGAAGCGCTGCGGCAGGCCGAGCGGCGGGCGGATGAGGCCGAGCGCACCCGGGAGGAGACCGCGCGGCGCCGCGCCGACGAGGAGCGGCTACGTATCGCGCGGGAGCTGCACGATTCGCTCACCCACCAGATCTCGGTCATCAAGGTGCAGGCCGAAGTCGCCGTCCATGTGGCCCGCAGACGTGGCGAACGGGTGCCGGAGGCCCTGCTGGCGATCCAGGAGGCCGGTCGAGAGGCGAGCAGGGAACTGCGCGCGACCCTGGAGGCGCTGCGCGACGACGACACGGTCCCGCCACATGGGCTCGGCGACGTCCCGGAACTGGTGGAACGAGCAAGTAGGGCCGGCCTGCAGGCGACGTTGACGATTGAGGGACAGCGGCACGACGTGCCGGCCGCAGTAGGCCGGACCGTCTACCGGATCGTTCAGGAGTCGCTCACCAACATCGCCCGTCACGCGGACGTCGGCACGGCGTCGGTCCGGATCGACTGCCGTCCGGATGCTCTCGCGATACGCATTGATGACGACGGCAAGGCCACGCCAGCCATCGCGCCGACGCCCGGCGTCGGGCTGCTCGGCATGCGCGAACGCGTCACCGCCCTCGGCGGCCGACTGTGCGCCGAACCGCGCGCCGAGGGCGGCTTCACCGTCCATGCCGAACTTCCTCTGGACCGAACCTCATGATCCGTGTCCTGCTGGTCGACGACCAGCCGCTCATCCGCAGCGGATTCCGCGCGCTCCTCGACCTTGAGGACGACATCGAGGTGGTGGCCGAGGCTGCCGACGGCAGCGAGGGCCTGGAGCTTGCCAAAGAGCACTTGCCCGACGTCGCGGTCATCGATATCCGGATGCCGGTCATCGACGGCATCGAGGCGACCCGGCGCATTGCCGCGGACCCGGCCCTGGCCGGGGTGCATGTCGTCATCCTGACCAACTACGGCTTGGACGAATATGTCTTCAACGCGCTGCGCGCCGGCGCTGCCGGATTCCTGGTCAAGGACATCGTGCCAGAAGACTTCCTGCATGCCGTACGCGTAGCCGCGCGCGGCGACGCACTGCTCGCCCCCTCGATTACCCGCAAGCTGATCAACCGGTACGTCACCCAGCCGCTCCCCACTGACTGCGGCACGAAGATGGAAGAGCTGACCAGCAGGGAACGCGAGGCCGTCGTGCTGGTCGCGCAGGGCCTGTCCAACGACGAGATCGCGGGCCGTATGGTGATCAGCCCGCTGACCGCGAAAACTCATATCAACCGGGCCATGGCCAAGCTCCACGCCCGTGACCGGGCCCAACTCGTTGTCCTCGCCTACGAATCCGGCCTGGTAGCCCCACGCAACTCTTGATATCGACGTCCGGGTACCTATGCTTGCCTGCTGTTGATCCTCAGACGCCGCAGCAGCGAGCCGGTGGCACCTGCGGGGACAACGGGCGGGACAACAGCCGGTCGGCCTGGTACTGCGGCAGCGGCAGGGCGGCCAGGGGGCAGCCGCAGCGGTGTGACCACCGCCGTACCCCCGACGTCCTGGAACTCCGCGCCCAGCGGAGGCGACCTGTAGAACAGCACCATCCCACTGGCTCGCAGCGCCACTTCGTCGCACCGCGGGAGGACGCGCAGCTGACCGCTCCGGATCGGCGCCAGCTGGTACGTCCCGGGGCGTCGTGCCGGATGTGCTTGGAGGTGCGGACGGCACCCAGGGGCGGGAAGGAGAAGGTCGCCAACTGCGCGGTACCCAGATCGGCACTCAGCGCCCGGGCGGGGAAGCCCCGCGCGTACGGGCGGGTGAGCGTGAAGGGCGCGATGCGCTCCCGCACCCGGTCGACGTACCCAGCCGAACCGGTCGTGCCCGAACAGCTGACCAGCTACCGGGCCCGTACCACCATCGTGGCCCAACTCCTCAACGCGCGTTCCTCAGCGAAGATGAACGGAAAGAAGCCCTCGAAGGCCACTGGGACGCAGTCATCGCTCTCACAGAACGACCTGCAGACACACCCACTCCCGCTGGACCCACCCTCAGGGCGCTGGAGCTGGGCACTCCATCGGGCGTCGTTCCCCTGACCGAGTGAAGAAGTCAATACCCGCGGGAGAGAGCGGCGTCGATTCCCACACCCAACGCATCACGCAGCGTCGAACCACGGCTTACCGGCGGCCCAATGCCGGACCCATCCGGCGAACCCCGGCTCGCCAGTGGTGAACCCGAACCCCGCTCCGAACGGAACGGCGCCCTCGCCGCTGATGTTCCAGATGTGGCCTCGATGGGGTCCGGTCACGACGAGGTGCCAGTACATTCCGCAGCCGTCAGTACCGAGCACGATCGACCCGTGGTCGAAGACCTGCTCCAGGATGGGATCGATCTCCTCAGACGGTCTGGCGTCTTCGTCCCATATCCAACTCTCAGTCAGAGGGAAGGGCTTACTCAAGTCGCGCGCCGGCCTGCCGGCTCCCCAGTCATCGGGCAGCTCAGCCAGCGATACAAGGCCGTAATCCGGAGGCCCGGAGTAACACCCATCGGTTACCTCCGCGACGAACGTCCGGTATGGCTCAGGCAGGACGATGCCGTGCTCCGCCTCGAAGGCGTGCACCGCGTCCCAGCCCAGCGCCGATTCACCACCGTCGTCCACGTCGAGGGCCGCGCGAAGCGCGGCAAGGTCATCAAGGTCGGCGTGATCAGTATCCATGCCGCCCATGGATACCACCCAGCTGTGACAGCGACCCCTGCGCCTGGACTCGACAGCAGAGCAGTGCCCCCCGCTGTCCCAGGGACGATCCGTCGGCGTATCCGCGCTCGCCGCACTGCGCCACGTCGTCGACAACAGCTGACAGACCGTGCGCAGGTTCTTCGCACCCTGCCAACCGGGCCGCAGCCGCCGACTTCTCAGTCGCTTGCCTCGGTTTCTGCCGCGACCTCGTCCGCGCCATCCTCAGCAGGATCGCCCCCATCATCCGCTGACCGGAAGCACGATGTCGGATCCGGGCACGGCCATGCGGAGACCGGACCGCAGCCCCGACGGAACCGCCGCAGGCCCGTCGGCCGCAGGACGGCTGCTTCTGCGCCGGAACGCAACGATGGGAAGCCGGCCAGGACCGGCTCGCTCCCGCTTGCAGCGCCGGCCTTCGGCCGGAGCGATCCGCACCGAGCGAGCATCGAAAGTCATGAGGCTCAGCCATAGAAGAATGCGCTTTTATGACCCCCTGCTCAGGCCGCAGGATGGCTGCGAGCCGGCTTCCGGGGAGGAACGCATGACGTCAGCCATCGAAACGGGCCTGCTGCCCGGTACATCCGAAGTCCGTCCGGAAGGGCTGGCCGTCGGTGGCGTCCTGCTCACCGAACTGGCGCGACGTTTCGGAACACCGCTCTTCGTGTACGACGAGGAGCATCTGCGCCGGCGCTGCCAGGAGGCGGTTGCCGCCTTCGGCCGGGACCACGTCGCCTACGCCTCCAAGGCTTTCCTGTGCACGGCCATGGCCCGACTGGCCCATGAAGAGGGGCTGTTGCTCGATGTCGCCTCCGGCGGCGAGCTGCGGGTCGCGCTGCACGCCGGGGTGCCGGCCGGGCGGATCGTCCTGCACGGCAACAACAAGGACGAGGCGGAACTGCGCACGGCCATGTCCGCCCAGGTGCGGCACGTGGTGGTCGACAGCTTCGACGAGATGGACCGCATCGAGCGCCTGCATGCCGAGGAACACCTGCCGCCCGCCCGGATCCAGCTGCGGGTGGCACCCGGAGTGGCCGCCGGCGCGCACGAGGCGATCCGGACCGGTGGCAACGATTCGAAGTTCGGCTTCGGCCTCGCCGGCGGAACCGCCGCGGCCGCCGTGCGCCGGGCTGCCGGCTCCCCGGCGATGATCCTGGAAGGCGTCCACGCGCATGTGGGATCGCAGGTGCTGGACACAGCGGAGCTCGCGGCCGGCGCCGCGGCCGTCGCCCGGTTCGCCGCCGACACACGGATGCACCGGCTCACGGTCGGCGGCGGCCTCGGCGTCGCGTACGAGGCGGGACAGACCGCGCCGTCGTTCGCCCAGTGGGCGGCCGGGGTGCGCACCGCCGTGCGCGATGCGGGCTGGGGCTCCTCGGTGACCGTGGAGCCCGGCCGGTCCATCGCCGCCCGCGCCGGGCTGACCCTCTACCGGGTGGGCACGATCAAGCGGATCGAGGGCGTGCGGACGTACGTCGGCGTGGACGGCGGGATGAGCGACAACCTGCGCCCGGCCCTGTACGGCAGCCGCTACGAGGTGTTCCTGCCGCGCAGCCCGCGCGCCCCCCGGCCCATGCGGGCACGGCTGGTCGGCAAGCACTGCGAGAGCGGCGACGTGATCGTCGACGAGGCCGCGCTGCCCGCCGACGTCGCGGTGGACGATCTCCTGGCCACGCCGGTCACCGGCGCCTACGGATACGCCATGGCCTCCAACTACAACAAGCTGCCGCGCCCCGCCGTCGTCTTCGTACGCGACGGCCGCGCCCGCACCGTGGTGCGCCGGGAGACCGAGGAGGACCTGCTGCGCCTGGACGTGGACGAGCCCGCCGGGCTCCCGGCGGCGGAGGCGGTACGGTCCGGTGCCGGAGCTGCGCAGTGCGTCGGCACGGCCTAACCTGACCCGATGCTGAACAGTGCCCGACTGCTCGTCCTGCTGGAGATATCCCGTACCGGCACCATCGTGGCCGCGGCCCAGGCGCTGCATCTGAGCCCGTCCGCGATCTCGCATCAACTCGCCCGGCTGGAGCAGGAGCTCGGCGTGGCGTTGGTGGAACGTCAGCCGCAGAGCCTGCGGCTGACCGCGGCCGGGGTGCGACTGGCCGAGCACGCGCAGGCGGTCGCCGATCTGATGGCCGTCGCACAGGACGACCTGCGGGCGCACTCCGAGGGCGAGGCCGGTGTCCTGCGGCTGGGCTTCTTCGCGTCCTCGGGCCTGGAGCTGCTGCCCCGGGCCCTGTCGGGCTTCGCGGCGAATCGGCCCCAGGTCGAGCTGGAACTGATCCTCGGGCAGCCGCACGAGCTGGTGCCCGACCTGGAGGCGGGCCGGCTGGACGCCGCCGTCGTCTTCGAGCATCCGCTGGACCCCTGGTGCCGGCAGGCGGCCGTGGACGTGGAGATGTTCTTCGACGAGCCGCAGCTGGTGGTCCTTCCCCTGCGGCACCGCCTCGGGCGGCACGCCACGGTCCGGCTCGCCGCCCTGGAGGGGGAGAGCTGGATCGGTACGCACGGCGGTCACACCGGCGAACCGGTCCTGGAACGCGCGTGCGCGGCCGAGGGTTTCCGGCCCCGGGTCCGTTGCCGCAGCGATCACTACCAGGTCACGATCAATCTGGCTCGCGCGGGCATGGGCATCGCACTCGTCCCGGCCCTCGGACTCGGCGACACCACCGGCGTGCACGTCTGCCGACTGGACCACCCTCGACTGCACCGGCGCATCGGGGTCGCCACCCGGTCCACCAACCGCAACCCGCTGCTGCGGATCTTCCTCGCGGAACTGCGGTCGGCCGCCGAGGAGATCCGGTCGCTGCTGGAGGTGCAGTGGTGGGGGGCGGGCGGGGGGGGGCGGGCGCGGGGGGTGGGGAACAGATGGGTGGTCGCCCCGCCCCCCGCGTTAGGGGTGGGTGTGGGGGGGGGGGGCC